>QMLT01000007.1 GCA_003646875.1 Deltaproteobacteria bacterium | reverse complement strand
TTACATAAACCATCTCTTCATCCTGGATGTGATCCGGTTGAATATATTTGTATCCCTTATCCTGAACTTCTTTTTTCTTTGTTTTGAGTGGGCTCCATACAACACAAGACCTACTGCTGTCGCATACATGGGGCTATTCACAATCTCTTTTAATCCGCCAATATTGTCAGGATAACCGACTCTCGCAGGCATATTAAAAACCTGCTCTACAATCTCCGGCACTCCTGGCAGGAGAGAAGAACCACCCGTGACAACAATTCCAGATGTGATCATATCATCATAACCAGACCTAATCATTTCCTGATAAATAAGGTTAAAGATTTCCTCCACACGTGGCTCTAAAATTTCTCCCAGCAATTTCCTGCTGATAGTCCTTTCTTTCCTACCGCCTACACTTGGAACCTCAATAATCTCATCCTCACCGATAAGAGAGGTAAGGCCACAACCATATTTTATTTTTATCTTTTCAGCTTCCTTAAAGGGGGTCCTTATTCCAATAGCAATATCATTGGTCAAATTATCACCACCCAATGTTAATACAGAGGTATGTGCTATTGAATCTCGTGAAAATATGGCTAAATCCGTAGTGCCTCCTCCAAAATCTATTATTGCAACTCCCAGATCTCTTTCCTCATCGGTCAGAATCGCCTCACTGGAGGCAAGGGATTCAAGGATAATATCGTAAACATCAAGACCTGCCCTGTTTGCGCACTTAATGATATTTTGGGCCGATGTGACCGCTCCAGTTACTATATGAATCTTAACCTCAAGACGGACACCTGCCATTCCTCCAGGATCACTGATGCCAGCCTGATCATCAACAATAAATTCTTGAGGGATGGCATGGATAACTTCCCTATCCATAGGGATTGCAACTGCCCTCGCTGCATCAATTACCCTCTCAATGTCCAGCTTGGTAACCTCCCTATTCTTCAAGGCTATGACCCCATGACTGTTAAAGCCCTTTATATGACCTCCGGCAATTCCAGCAAAGACAGAACTGATCTCGCAGCCAGCCATAGTCTCGGCCTCTTCTATGGCCTCTTTAATGCTATTTACTGTGTTTTCGATGTTGATCACCATACCCTTCCTAAGCCCGATGGACGGATGGGAGCCCATTCCTATAATATCAACCATCCCATCAGGCCTCACATCCCCAACTACTGCACATATTTTACTTGTGCCAATGTCAAGGCCTACAATCAATTCCTCCATATTAACCAACCCCCTTTTCTGTCATTTGCCATTAGTCATTAGTCAGTTGTGATTGATATTTCTTTTTCTTTCTTACAAATGACATTTCTCTTCAGACGACTCTGCCACTAAAGGCAACCACCGCCCTATCAGAATAATCCAAATCTATTGATCTGGCCTGATCGAGTCGATACGTGGCTCGGAGATGACGGATAATGTCAATTAATGAACCAATTTTTCTTTCAAAATCGTCTCTTCCAAAAATGACCTTAAAGGGTAACTTTTTGAAATAAACGATAAGAGCTCCATCTTCTTCCACATTAATCTCTGATAAATTCTTTATCAATAAAGGCCAGGCGCATAAATGAATGGCATTTAATAAAGAAGCGACCCTTTTAAGCCTCGCCCCATTTTTTTCATCACCCTGGGATAGTCCTGTTACTACAGGAAAATCAATAGAATCATTGCTTTCAACATCTTTAAATATATTCCCTTCTTTATCCATGAAAGACATGGTCTTTAGGGCTACTATTGCCACAGCCTCTTCATTTTCTGCCTTGATATAAAGGGTATGGGGAAATTCTTTTTTTAAAGAAACAGATTTTATCCATGGATGCCTCTCAATATTTTTTCTAATAGTAGATAACTCTATAGATAAAAGATTTTCACTCTCCTTAATGCCCGATATCTTAATCAATTCTTCCCTGAAATCATCACTTACTCCTGCCACCACAATATTATTTAATCTAAAATATGACGATGAAGAGAGAAATTGATATCCGCTAATAAAGACTAAAGAGAGGGCCCCAAGCCCTAAAAAGAAAAGAAATATTTTAATAAGGCCAAAACCTAATTGGCCAAAAAATCTCTTAGGAGGCAGAGGAGAACCATTTCTTTTATGCCTTTTTACCCTGTTAGAGAGAAACCCTCGCCATTTATGTCGGGGTGGAATGACCAATATATTTGAGCGGGGTTTAAAGCCTCGTTTTAAGTTTCTAACAGGGTTTACTGATTGTTTATCCAATACAGAGCTTCTTTTCACATTTCACCTACAACCTTTATCTCAGGTGATAATTGTATATTAAACATCTCCCTTACCTTACCTGCTGCCAGATCCATAAGGGCCAGTATGTCAGAGCTCGAAGCCTTATCTTTATTAACTATAACATTGGCATGTTTAGCTGATATCATCGCCCCCCCTATCGTCTTACCCTTTAAACCAACAGCCTCTATTAACCGGCCTGCATAATCGCCCCTGGGATTTTTAAAAATAGATCCAGCAGAGGGCATATCAAAAGGAAACCTCTCTTTTCTTCGTTTGATATTAGCAACAACCTTCGTCCTGATTAAAGCAGGTCTATCAAACTTTAAATTCAGCACTGCATTGAGGATTATCTCTCCTGTGTTCAACTCAAGCCCTCTGTAAGTAAATTTAAGCATGCTGCTATCTCTCTTTTCTACTATTCCCCTGCCTGTCAGTATTGTTACCTCATTGATCACACCCTTTATTTCTTTGCCCCAACTACCTGCATTCATGGCCACTCCTCCACCCACGGTTCCAGGAATTCCTGCTAAAAATTCAGCTCCGGAAAGACCATTTTCTATGCAAAAATCAACCAGTTTATATAAAGGCATACCAGCCCACGCTACAATACATGGCTCTGCCATAGAGGTATTGTTAACAACAGCAAAGGATCCTTCCAATATAATCGCTACACCTTTCAATCCCCCATCCCTCACAAGGAGGTTGCTTCCTCGGCCCGTAACCAAATATGGAATCCCTTCATCCCTGAGAAAAGTCGTCATTTCACTTAATGCGTTCAGGTCTCTCGCCTTGTACAGGGCTTCAACATTACCACCAATCCTCAATGTGGTATATTGACTCATGGGCACATCAAAAAGGACGGCCTTACCTCCTCCTATCTCTTTCATTCTTTTCTTGATATGAGCATCCATCATCAAGTGCCTAAAGTGAGCTAAAGTTAAAGAACGTTCACCGTTATCCGTTCACCGTTATTGTGTTTACTTCCTACTGTTTACTCATTACTGCCTACTACGTGCCGTCCTCAATTCCTAAAACCGTCTCAATACCTCGGTCCCAACAAGGTGTATATCACCAGCGCCAAGGGTCAGCACTATATCACCAGGTCTAATAGTATCGAGAAGTTCAGATATGGCATCCTCAGCGCTATCGCAATAAGTAACCGCCCTGTGACCATGGTTTCTTATTCCCTGATAAAGGGTCTTGCTATCTACACCTTCTATAGGCTCTTCGCCTGCCCCATAGATAGGGGTAATGATCAGAAAATCTGCCTGGTTAAAAGAGATAACAAATTTATCATATAAATCTTTTGTTCTGGTAAACCTATGGGGTTGAAAAACAACCACCAATCTCCGATCAGGCCAGCATTCTTTCGCTGCGCTGAGGGTTGCCATTATCTCTGTAGGGTGGTGACCATAATCATCTAAGAAGAGTATGCCATCCCTTTCATCTTTTATTTCAAAGCGCCTCTTAAGACCTCCGAGATCCTTGAGTCCCTCTCTGATGTATTTAAAATCAATATCCAGTTCCAATCCCACTCCTACCGCCGCCAAAGCATTCAAAATATTATGCTTGCCAGGGATAGAAATAGTGACGTTACCGGCTAATCTACCCTTAAAGATAACATCGAAAGTGGTATTCAGCCCTTCTTTTGATATGCCACTCGCCCTTATATCCGCCTGGGAATTCAACCCATATGTCAGATAACTTTTAGTAAGCTCAGGGATCAACCCGTGGACCTCTTTATCATCCACACAGAGAATGGCCCTGCCATAAAAAGGTATCTTGTTGATAAAATCAATAAATGTCTCCCTGAGATTATTCATGCTATGATAAAAATCTATGTGTTCATGATCTATATTGGAAATAACAGCTATGCTTGGAGAGAGAGCAAGAAAGGATCCGTCACTCTCATCTGCCTCAGCCACAAGAAAATCACTTCGCCCTAACCTCGCATTCGAGCCTCCCCATATATTCAATCTTCCACCGATAACAACAGTTGGATCAAAGCCACCCATGGTCAATATCGAGCCAATCATACTCGTCGTTGTAGTTTTTCCATGAGAGCCTGCCACAGCTATCCCGTATTTAAGCCTCATTAATTCAGCCAGCATCTCAGCCCTTGGTATTACAGGAATAGATTTTTCCCTTGCCTCAACTATTTCCGGGTTATCGCCCTTTATTGCCGAAGAGAAAACTACAACATCCGCTCCATCTATATTCTGAGGTCTGTGTCCAAGGAATATCTTACCACCAAGATCTGAGAGATGCTCTGTTACTTCTGTTTTTCTTAGATCAGACCCGCTAATAAAATAGTCTAAATTAAGGAGAAGTTCCGCTATACCACTCATCCCAATCCCACCAATACCTACTAAATGGATATGTTTTGTTTTACCAAAAATTTTCATGTTAAGTGCCTAAAGTGCCTGAAGTTATGCACGTTGTTAGTCTCCGTTGGCCATTACCAAATGTTAATTGATCATTGCTAATTGCTAATTGATTATTGACCATTGCTAATTGATTAGTTCCATCAACTGATCAACTATAATTTCCTTTGCTTCTGGCCTGCCAGTCTTTAAGGCACATGATGACATCTGCTTAAGCACATCCGGGTTTTTCATATACATTTTAATCTTCCTGGCAAGTGCATTTCCGTTAAGATTACTCTCTAAGATAATATCTGCTCCTCCGTGGGCCGCCAAAGCCCGAGCATTAACCTCCTGGTGTTTATGGGTCGCATAGGGGTAAGGCACAAGGATCGATGGCTTGCCCAAGACAGCCAATTCAGCAATAGTAGTTGCACCTGCACGACAGATAACCAGATCAGCCCTTGTATAAGCAGAGGCCATATCTTCTATAAAGGCCATTACTTCTCCGTCAAATCCAAGGGTATGATAATCAGCTGTTACTTCTTTCAAATCCTGGTCTCCTGTTTGATGGATTACAAATGGAAGAAAACCTCCCTTCTTCAATTCCTTTAGAGCAGACAGAACCGCCCTGTTTATTGCCCTGGCCCCCTGGCTTCCACCCATTACAAGGATAACGAATCTCTGATTAACCGTTTCATCTATGGATTTTAAAACCCTTCTGGAAAATATTTCGGGACTCATTAGTTCATCCCTTATCGGATTTCCGCTTAAAAACAGTTTCCCCTTTTTGAAATACATCTTGCTTTCTTCAAATGATATAAAGACCTTTTTAGCTAAGTGTGCTAAAATTCTATTTGTTATCCCTGGAATAGAATTCTGCTCATGTATAGCTGTTGGTATTCTAAGAAACCACCCCATAAGACAAACAGGTCCAGATGTATAACCACCTACACCAACCGCAAGATGAGGTTTAAAATCTCTCATTATGAAAAATGACTGTATTGAGCTTATAACTATCTTAAAAAAAGCACGTATCATCTGTAATAAATCCTTACCCAACATGCCTTCAACATCAATTGATCTGATCTCAAATCCAGCCTTCAAAATAATGTCTCTCTCCATTTTTCTTCTGCCAACGATAAAAAGAATATGTCCCTTTTCGCATCTTTTTTTTAGCTCCCGGGCAATTGCTATCCCTGGAAATAGATGGCCACCTGTTCCCCCGCCAGCGATTATTATCCTTAGCTCTCTGCCCTTCATCACCACTCATTTGGTTAAATCATGTCCTTTTCAATTCCCCTGGCCCATCCAGGGACTTTTTTGATATATTCATTAATATTCCCATACCTATAAGATTAATAACGAGAGAGGAACCACCATAACTTATAAAGGGAAGCGTTAATCCCTTAGTTGGCAAAATGGCCATTACCACACCCATATTAACTGTTACCTGCACTGCCAGCATACAACTTATCCCTAATGCAAGATAGGTCCCAAAAAGCTCGGGCGCATGTAAGGCAATCTTGATCCCCCTGATTATAACAAAAGAAAACAGGATCAATAAAATACTCACCCCTATAAATCCTATCTCCTCAGCTATGATTGACAGGATAAAATCAGTATGAGGCTCTGGGAGATAAAAAAGTTTTTGCTTACTGTTGCCAAGACCGACTCCTGAAAATCCACCCGAACCAAAGGCCAAAAAAGAATGGATTATCTGAAATCCAAATCCTTGAGGATCCTGCCATGGATTTAAAAATGCCCACCACCGATGAAGCCTATACGCGGTATGTGATATCAGGTAAAAAGCAATAGGCGTCAGGAGACCTAAAAGGACAAGAAGCTGCCCTAAATTCACTCCACCAATAAAAAGAAGGATTAACATCCATATTCCAATAATGACAGCCGTTCCAAGATCTGGCTGGAGAAGAATGAGTATCATAAATATTGCCGCCACCAATAAGGGCGGTAACAGCCCATGAAAGATAGTTCCCATACGCTCAACGTTTTTACTCATGCTATATGCCACGAAAATTGCCAGAGACAATTTTACCGCCTCAGATGGCTGGATTGAGATAAAGCCAAACCTGAGCCACCTTTGAGCGCCTGCCACTTTAACTCCAAGGTCTGGCACAAAAAGCAAAATTAACAGAATTAAACTCAATCCCAAAAAAAAGTAGACTAACCTTCTATACAAAAGGTAGTTAATATTCTTTGCCAGCATCATAAGAAAAAGCCCAAAAAGACAAAATACTCCCTGCCTTTTCAGATAGTAATAGTGATCTCCATATCTCTCTTCTGCCAGAATTGAACTGGCTGAAAAAACCGCAATTAATCCAATGCCAATCAACAGGAGAACAGCGATGAGAATAACAGGATCATAGCTGTAATTAGCTGTCTTCTTTGACACCATTTTTTAATCTCCTAACCGCATCTTTAAAGACCTCTCCCCTGTGAGCAAAATCCTTAAACATGTCAAAACTCGCGCATGCCGGCGCAAGAAGAACCACATCTCCCTTCCGGGCCTTATTAAATGCAAGGGATACCGCATGATTCATATTGTTTGCCATGCTCCATGATATTTTATTGCCAAATGCCGCCGATAAAAGGCCACTTGCCTCCCCTAAGAAAACAGCGCCTTTTACCCTCTCAGACGCTGCCTCAACAAGGGGGTGATAGTCGCTCCCCTTATCTCTGCCCCCGGCAATCAAGACAACTGGTTTTGAGAAACTGGCAATAGATTTTATAGCTGCATCTATATTAGTAGCCTTCGAGTCATCATAAAAAGTTATACCTCGCACAGTATCTACACGCTCAATCCTATGGAGCAATCCCTTAAAATGATCGATTGCCTCCTGTATAGCAGAGGGAGGCACCTTGAGGATCAAACATGTTATAATTGCAGCCATCAAATTTGCCCTATTATGATTTCCTGGCAATGAAAATCTTTCCAGGTAAAATTTAATCATCTCCTCCCCTGGAAGTTTGGCCTCTATGTTTCCATTTTTTAAAGCTGCAATCCGCTCAGGTTTACTCTCCAATCCATACCTATATACTGTAGGTCCGTTTTGGGGCTGCTCCTTTCTTAGCCAGGGATCATCATCATTTAAAATGAGGGCCTGCCCTGGACCCTGGTTTGCAAATATTCTTTCTTTAGACCTTGCATAGGAGGTATAATCTGCATATCTATCAAGATGATCAGGACTTATATTAAGAATCAGGGACATGAGAGGGGAAAAGGTTTGGGTAGTATCAAGTTGAAAGCTGCTTACCTCTAATATCACATAATCAGCGTTCTGCTCTCCAGCTATGTAATACGTAAGCGGGCATCCGATATTTCCGCCAATAAATACGCGTTTTCCCCCTTTACGGAGCATCTCACCTATTAAATTTACAACCGTTGATTTACCATTTGTTCCAGTTACAGCTATACATGGTGTTTTTAAATATCTACTCGCAAGCTCTATCTCTCCTATTATAGGGACTCCCTGATCCCTGGCCTGAGAGAGTGGCCTGATATCAAGTGAGATGCCAGGGCTTACAACAATTAAATCCGACTCTAAAAATGACTTTATCCTGTGACCGCCAAACTCAAGTTTTACTCCTGATCGTAAAAGATCAGCTACAACATCCTTATTAAAATCAGCCTTCTTTCTCACTTCACTCACGGTCACTTGAGACCCTTGCCTCACAAGCCATTTAGCCGCTGCAAGGCCACTTTCACCAAGCCCTACTACCAGAACTTTTTTTTCAATTTTCAATTATCTACCTTAACTTGAGCGCACTCATCGAAAGCAGGGCAAGCATAATCGCAATAATCCAGAACCGAATGGTCACTTTTGGCTCTGGCCATCCTTTGAGTTCAAAATGATGATGTATAGGGGCCATTTTGAATACACGCCTGCCACCAGTTATTTTAAAAAAGCTTACCTGCAAAATCACGGATAAGGCCTCAACCACAAAGAGACCACCAACCAGGATAAGCGCTATTTCATGCTTACTAATCACGGCTATCATCCCTAAGGCAGCGCCCAACGAAAGAGAGCCTGCATCTCCCATAAATACCTGAGCGGGATAGGCGTTGTACCATAAAAACCCCATGCCTGCTCCCACCACAGCGCCGCAAAACACAGAAAGTTCTCCTGCGCCCCTTACATATGGAATCTGCAGGTATTGGGCAATCTTTATGTGTCCAGCAAGATAAGAAAACACAAGATAACTAAGGAAAGCGATAATGATCGGCCCTATAGCGAGACCATCCAATCCATCGGTGAGATTAACCGCATTGGATGCACCGACAACAACTAAAATAATCAAAACAATGTAAAACATCCCAATGTTAGGGAGAAAGTTCTTAAAAAATGGAAAACTAAGCCTTGAATCAAAACCAGTGTACCTGTACAGGGCTATTCCAACAAGGGCGGCAATTCCGGCCTGCATGGAAAATTTGCACCACCCTTTCAGACCCTTGCTACTCTTTCTTATTAGCTTAAGATAATCATCCAAAAAGCCAATAGCGCCATAAAGAAAAGTAACGAGCAAAACCAGCCAGCCATACATATTTTTTGGATCCATCCAAAGAATTGATGATATAAGCACTGAAATCAATATAAAGGACCCTCCCATGGTTGGTGTTCCAACCTTATTTTTATGGTTTGGGGGTCCGTCCTCTCTGATATATTGACCAATCTGGAGTCTGGTTAACCATGGAATGATCCAGTATCCAAGAAGTAGTGAAAGAATAAGGGCGGACAGGGTTGCATAGATAGTTCTGAATGTTATATATCTAAATACATTCAAAAAGGAATAATCAGCATGAAACATATAAATCAATTTATATAGCATTCTTCTATCCCTTGCTCAGTCCAAAATATTCACTCACAGACTCAACCACCTTATCAAGGGCCAGCTTTCTTGAACCCTTCATGAAAATAACGTCGCCCTTCCTTACATGCGCCTTTATTGAATCACTCATCTCAGCATGAGTAGTCGCAATGTATGTCTGTTCTCTGTCCATACCCCCTTGACATGCCCCTTCTATAACATTGCGCCCATGTTCACCCATTACAACTAAATATCTTGCTCCCATATCAGCTACCAGCCGACCCGCATCAAAATGGTATTTTGGAGACTCTTTGCCTAATTCCATCATCTCTCCAAGCCCTATTACCAAACCCTGTTTCTTTCCTATCAAGCCCTTAATAGTCTGTAGGGCTGCCCTGAGAGATGATAGATTTGCATTATAGGTATCGTCAATAATGCGTATGCCGCTCTTCAAATCTATAAAATGAAAACGACCTTTAAGTGGGCTAAAACTTCCTAAACCCTGGGCAATCAATTCATTTGATATAGATAGGCAAAATGCGATAGCCGCTCCGCTTAATGCATTAAGGACATTATGAAGACCTGGATAATTTATTCTGACGGGTATCCTCTTGCCATTTATATAGATATTAAAGGCCTGGGCGCGGTCTCCAACTTTTTTTATGCCTTCGGCCCTCACCTTATTCCTCTTCCCTAATCCAAAAGTAATTACCTTCCCTTGAAATGTTGGAGCCAGCTGCTTATATACTTTATCATCGCCATTCAGAATTGCTGTCGAGGCCTTAGACATCATTCTTAGAAGTTCCCCCTTTGCCCTCATTACCCCATTTAAATTACCTAAACCCTCTAAATGAGCGCTTTCTACATTGGTTATCAGTCCTATATCAGGGTCAGCAATCTGAGTTAGCCTGGCAATCTCACCGGTCATGTTCATACCCATCTCCAAAACAGCCAACTTGTGGTGTTCCTGTAGCATTAAGATCGTCAAAGGCAAGCCAATGAGATTATTAAAATTACCAGGGCTCTTCATTGTATTCGCCTTTCGGGACAGAATAGAGGCGGCCATTTCTTTTGTTGTGCTTTTACCATTACTTCCGGTAATGGCGATCACCTTTCCTCCCCACTGCCTCCGCCACCAAGATGCCAGATCACCCAGGGCCTTGAGGGTAGATGAGACGTTAATTACAACGAGATTATTATCTAAAATCTTTTTAGGTAGAGTAGCGTCAGACTCCACAATTACGCCCATAGCTCCGGCATTAATTGCATTGGTTAAAAAATTATGGCCATCATATCTCTGGCCCTTGAGGGCCAAGAAAATGTGCCCAGGAGTCATCTTTCTTGAATCAGTTGAAAGACCCTTTACGAATTCATCTGGTGAGCCAGATATCTGCCTTCCATTTATTGCGGAAGATATCTCCTTACCGGTTATTTCACCCCATTTTGCCGCCATTTTCTTACTGTCGGTTATGATTACACTTTTTGTAATATTTCAGCCACAAAGTCTCAAAGGCACGAAGATTATTATATAATTCTTTAAATATCATCTTTAATAAGAGACATAATCATTTCTTCTTGCCTTTGGGGCTTGGTGGCTGAACTTATACAACTGTTTGTTGCCAGCTCTACCTCCTCTACATCATTAAAATATCTCTTTCTATCTCCAATAATCTGATATTTTTCATGCCCCTTGCCAGCGATTAAAATAATGTCTCCACCTTCCTTGTTAGCTATTTTAACAGCAGTATGGATCGCTTTTCTTCTGTCCAAAATAATTTCATAGCCCCTTGGGTTATTAGATGAAAAATCTAATTCAATTCTCTTTAATCCTGACTCTTTTACTCCAGTTTCAATCTCATCGGCAATCTTTGCCGGGCTCTCCCCCCGTGGATTATCTGAGGTGATTATTGCAAAATCACTATAAATACCTGCTACTTTACCCATATCTGGCCTTTTGCCCCTGTCCCTGTCGCCTCCACATCCAAAAACAGTGATCAGTCTTCCTTTAGTAAGTTGTCTCAATGTTTGAAGGGCCTTTTTCAAGGCATCGGCGCTGTGCGCATAATCAACAAATATGGAAAGTCCTTGTTTGTTCTCAACGCGCTGAAGTCTGCCAGGAACAAATGCAAGCCTTTGTATGCCCCTTGAAATAGTATTGAGGTCTATATCAAGGCTAAAGGCAACTGCTGCAGCCGCCAGTATGTTATATACATTCACCTGCCCTAAAAGGGTGGATGTAATAGGTATATCCCCAGTTGGTGTAGTCAATCTAAAATGTAATCCCTCCGCGCTGAAATTAATATCGGCAGCCCTTATTAAACAATTATCTCCAAGGCCATAACTCACAGTCGAAGACTTTGTTATTTTTTTTAACACCCTCCCCTTTGGGTCATCCATATTGATTATTGCCTTTACTTTTCCTTCTTCTCTCAATGAAGAAAAGAGTAAAGATTTTGCCTTAAAATACTTTTGCATTGTTGAGTGGTAATCAAGATGATCCCTGGAAAAATTTGTAAACAGCGCCCTTGACCAATTCAATCCCCTTACTCTTCCCTGCTCTAAAGAATGGGATGAAACCTCTATTATGATATCGGTCATGCCAGCATCTCTCATTTCACCCATTATCTTCATCAGATCAATAGATTCAGGCGTTGTTAAAGATGCCTGAAAAGATTTTCCCTTATATCTATAATTGATAGTCCCAATAACCCCTACATTCCTTCCTTCCTCTTTTAATATCGACTCCAGAACATAACTTGTTGTTGTCTTCCCATTAGTGCCGGTGATGCCTATCAAATTCATATCCTTGGATGGATAATTGTAAAACCTGGAAGCCAGCTCAGCAAGCGCAGCCCTTGTGTCAGGCAGCCTCACAATAGTTACGTTTTTAAAAAGATCTTCAATATTTTCTACTACTAATGCGCACGCACCTCTCTGAACGGCATGAGCCAGATACTTATGACCATCCTGACTGCTCCCTTTCAAAGCAACAAATAGATAGCCCTTTTTGACATCCCGAGAATCACCTGTCAGCCCTTTGATCTCAAGATTTTCATTTCCATGTTGTTCCAGGACAGGTTGACCATTTAATAGGTAATTAAGCCTCATAATCAATTGTCAATTTTAAATTTTAAATTGTCATACTGGTGGCCTAAATATGACAGTCAGTGACCTATCTTTTGTTAAAGGTGCGCCAGCTTCTGGAACTTGTTTCACAACCATACCGCTTCCCTTAATAACCACTCTCAAACCTAATTGTTTTGCTTTCTTTAATACATCTCTCACACCAAGCCCTATTAAATTAGGCATTGAACCAGGAAAATCAGGCCTCAGGGCTATTATTTTCTCTTTTCCAGGATGCGAAGCGTCATGCCTATTTTTCCGTAAGGTTCTCGCTTTCGAAGCAGACAGGGAAGTTTCAGGCTGGAACGATGGCGCTATATTAAGGTGGTTAAGAGTCCAGTAACCAACATCGCTAAAAACAGGAGCAGCTACAACACCTCCGTATGGAATCCCTTTTGGTTCATCAAGGGCAACCAGAATGACTAAAGCAGGTGAATCTGAAGGGGTAAAACCGCCGAAGATGGCCACAAATTTTTTATTCGAATAGGTTTTCTTAATCGGATCAACCTTTTGAGCAGTTCCTGTCTTGCCCGCCACAGAATATTTTTTTATTGCGGCTTCAGGAGCTGTTCCATCCTTTCTGACTACCCCCTCAAGTACACGTCGCACCCTCTCAGCTGTTTCAGGTGATATGACATCCCTTCTGATAGAAGGGTAAAAATTTCTTATTGCTTTCCCTTTCTGATCAACTATTGATTTTACTATGTAGGGCCTCATTAGATGCCCGCCATTAGCTATAGCCCCAAAGGCCATAGCTAATTGCAAAGGGGAGACCGATATGCCCTGGCCAAAATAGAGGGTGCTTTTCCCAACAAGGCTCATATTTCTGATAGGTCTTAGGATTCCTTTCCTTTCACCTGGAAAATCTATCCCTGTTTGCTCGCCAAAACCAAATCTTTTTAAATAATAGTTGAAGCGCTCTGCTCCAAGCCTCTGGCCTATCTTGATTGCCCCTATGTTACTGGAAAATTTAATTATTTCACTTACCTTTAACATCCCGTAAGGTCGGCTATCATGAATAATAAAGCTGCCAATAGCATACTTTCCCTTTTCACAATTAAGGACTGTCTCTGGACTGACTACACCCTCTTCTAAGGCGCCAGCTAACAGAAATGTCTTTTGAGTAGATCCCGGCTCAAAGCAGTCAGTAATTGCCCTATTCCTCCACTCATATGGTTGGTACTTCCAGAAGATATTTGGGTTAAACTCTGGCGCCACTGCCATAGCTAAAATTTCGCCTGTCTGAGGCCTCATCACTATACATACACCACTCCTCGCTCTTGATCTTCGCACAGCTTTCATCAAAGCTTTCCGGGCCTTATAACTAATATCTTTATCCAATGTTAAAATGAGATTAAAGGGATCTTGCCTTTCTATCCTTGGCCCATTAAAAATAAGAGACCTGCCGAGGGCATCATGAATCCTGCTAAACCTTTTTTCCTGTCCCTCCAAATACCTGTTATATTCTAATTCTATACCCTCAAGGCCTTTGTTATCCTGACTTGCAAAGCCTATAACGTGGGCTCCTGTTTCCATGCATGGATAGTAACGCCTGCTCTCCTTGATAAAATCTATTCCGGTTATGTTAAGCCCCCTAACCTTATTAATTTCTTCTGGGGTTACCTTTCTCTTAATCCACGCAAAGGAACGAGAACTATGTAATTTTTTTAGCACATCCCTTTTATCTAAATTTAAGGCACTGGCAAGACGAGTTGCGGCTGTTGTCTTATTTTTTACCTCTTTTGGATAACAGCATAGTGAATCTACCTGTATGCTGAGCGCTAATTCCTTGCCATTTCTATCAAAAATGGTTCCTCTCTGGCTGATAAGAGTAAGCTTTCCTGTATAGCCCCTCTTAGCCAGAGATGAAAGCTGGCTCCCTTCAAGAATCTGTAGTTGATACGCCCGTAAAAAAATGACGCAAAATGCAAGGAAAAAACATATCCCTGTTATATAAATCCTGATCCTTATCCATTTTTTGTCTTTTATCTTCATGGCAAAAAAACTATCTGCTTAGGCAGTGGATATCTTAAACCAAATTCTTTACCTGCCTTCTTTTCCAAACTTTCAGGTGACTTCAAGGAAGCTATTTCAAGCTTCAGCTTTCTGTTGTATTCCCTGATTTGCCCTATCTCCTTCTTTATGTGGCTCAATGAATAACCAATCTGTGTCCTTTTAGAATTCACCCAGACATGAGAAATTCCTACTAATAAAAATAAAAAAAGCATCATTGAAAAAAAATGGAATAATTTTATAGATTCACTTTTTTTCTTATTCATTGTAAGTTCTTTCTGCCACTCTCATTATAGCGCTTCTGGCTCTTGGGTTGACATTCACTTCCATATGGCCAGGCCTAAGTCCTTTTCTGTTTAAGGCCGTCATAAGGGAAGGATTAGCGTCAGGAAAAACAGGGAGCTTTCGAGGAGATATGTTTTCTTTCTTTCTTTGGTGAAAAGCCTGTTTAACAAGCCTATCCTCCAATGAATGATACGATATCACCACCACCCTTCCCCCTTTAACAAGCAGTGAAGGACATTTCTCTAAAAAATCAGCTATATTTTCCAGCTCCCCATTAACAGCTATCCTGAGCGCCTGAAAGGTCCTGGTAGCGGGATGTCTTTTCCGAGGACGATATTTAGCAGGAATACTAGCTTCAATAAGCAGGGCTAATTGACGGCTTGAAGTTATAGGCCCTTTTCGCCTCTCTTCAACGATAGCCCGGGCGATCCGCTTGGCCCATCTCTCCTGAGCATAAACCCGGAGAAGCTCCTGCAGCCCTTCAACGGAAAGAGTATTCACTAATTCACTGGCTGTTACACCCCTGGCTTCGTCCATTCTCATATCCAAAGGCTCATCCTTTATAAAACTAAAACCCCTGCCGGCCGACTCTAACTGATAGGACGACAAACCAAGATCTAATAAAATTCCGTTTACCCTATCAATTCCTATTCTTTTAAGTAGCCTATCTAAAGCAACGTAACTTTCCTTGATTATTTTGACCCTGTCTCCAAAAGGAGAAAGCCTTTCCCTGGCTAACTGTATTGATGAACTATCAATATCCAAGCAAATCAGCTTTCCTTTTGGGGCTATCCTTTTACAAATCTCCAGACTGTGTCCGCCAGTGCCCACTGTCCCATCAACATATATCCCCTCAGGAATAGTAATCAGATACTGAATAACCTCATCAACCATTACCGGTTGATGAGAAATTGCCATCTTCTCCCCCTATCAAATTCCCATATCGGAAAGAGATTGACTTATCTCTGGAAAAGATTTCTTAGCCCTTTCGAACTCTTCATCCCACTTGGCCTTATCCCAGATTTCAAACCTGGTTAAATGACCCACTAACACTACCTCTTTATTTAATCCGGCCAACTCCCTCAGGTTTGAAGGAATCAAAATCCTGCCCTGTTTTAAGGGACACTCTATAGCGCCAGATATAAAATACCGGATGTAGATATTTGCCGCAGAATCAAAGAGCGGAAGATTTACTGCCCTCGCTTTTATTTTCTGCCAATCATCCCTTGCAAAGGCCACTAAACAATTATTAAGATTGGTAACAACAAGAGATGAATCAGCTTTTCTTTTCAAAATTTCCTTAAAACGGGCTGGAATAGCCAATCTTCCCTTTTCATCAAGTGAATGTCTTGATCTGCCCTCAAAAAGGTAATTTACAGGATTTTCCATATATTTGTCCCACTTTTTACCACTTTATGACACTTTGAGACAAAACAATCCCTTTTGTCAAGAAAAAAATGAAAATTTCTTGAAAATTTCATAGCTTCCGCTGATTTTTTTTCCAGGGAGGAAGATTAGATGGCAGGAGGAGATAAATCAATCAATTTTATTCTTTGGGAAAACGGTAATTGTAGCCTTCAAATAAAGGCTATATCCGAATTTCCCAATTAACAAAAACCCCCCACAGAATATGGATGCGGGTGTCTTTTTTGGAACGTCTTGAGGAATGCTTAAATAAAAGCCATCGAAGTCCCTTAAGGGCCTTACGCTCATCTCCGGAGGCCTTTCGCCATTCCTCTTTACGGACCTCGTCAATAGACTCGTTAAGAGCCTTGGCTATATGAAAGCCAAAGAACACAAGACCGGTCAAGATCGTATACAATGGTGGCGTATTTATGTCTTTTACAGTAAGAAATCTCATCAACACCGATAGATTTAAGACCTCGAATTCTATGGCCATCACGTATGATAGCGCGATGCAGGAGATCGGAAAGGGTTGACCTTGAGATTTTAAGCAGCCTTGCAGCGGCTTTCTGTGTCATTTGAGTGTAACCTTTTTCCGTTGAGGCTGGAACGAGGTATAACCGATAGAAATAACTACTGGAAAAATAATGGTAGACATTCTTACTTACCCTAATTTTCTAAGGTATTGGTGGAAAAAACTCATTTATTTCTACCGGAGGGAAGAATGTCACCATATTCAATAGAAAAAATATACTTGAAGGAAAATTGGGAGTCAAACAACTTTTTGAATTTGTTAAGAATAATGCTGAAACAATGGATGCATATTCAATGGATGAGGCCACCTTTTCAGGATTAATGGATATTGGTATAGCTGAAAAGGCTATTTCGCTGAGAAAGGTGCAGGAGATGTAGGTGATGTTTTACGATTAAAAGACACAACAGCCTTGAAGAAGGAGAAAAGGTTGCTCTGGCAGAACTACTTTTCAGTTTTTGGCAAATTTAGTGTTCCTCGCACATGCTATCGTGCTAATGGCGTTGATGGAGTGCGCTAGATGCACAGGCGAATCTTCCGGAGAAAGCTTACTCCTACCTACTTCAAGAATGGATGGATCTTTTAAGTATTCGGGACTCATCTGGAGAAGCATCAGTTGCTTTGGACAGGATATTAAAATCGGGAATAAGCCCGAGCCGCTTTGAAGAGGTTGTAAACCGGGGATCTGCGAATAGTTACGATGAATTTTACAAAAACAAGGAACTGCCGACACCTGATAGTGAAGGAGAGCTACAGGTTATAGGTTTTGACGGCAAAGGTGTTCCGGTAATCAAAAGCGAAGCAGCTAAGATTCAGTCTCGGTCAGGAAAAGGAGAAAAACGTCAAAAGACGAAAGAAGCGATTGTGGGTATAAGTTATACGGTTGATCCAAAGGGGCGGAGATCTGAAGAGGCCAGGGAAAAGAAAGAGGCGGCGAAAGAACAAGGAGTTAAATCCAGGCACGCGCAACAAATATTTATATGAAAGTGCCTAAAGTTAAGGTCTTTACTACTCAACTACTTTCATCCTTCGTTGTGGCCGAAAGGCCATGCGTGTTCGTCAAATATCAAAACAACGTCACGCTCCTTCGTCAACTTTCTTACCTCCCTTATGTATTCGGAACCCGCCGGAAAAAGCCCTCCCATACTCATATGAGGATCCAAAATCACTCCAGCAATATCACTATCTTCACCCAGCTTCTGCCTGATAGAAACTATATCATTGTATTTCATTAATACAGTATATCTTAAGTTTTCCTCAGGGAC
>QMLT01000006.1 GCA_003646875.1 Deltaproteobacteria bacterium | reverse complement strand
TGAATAATCAATGATTCCTATTTTAGAAAAATCAAGCGCTATAACAGAGCCATTCTCCTCTTTTCCGATGTCAGCCTCTATTCTGTTCCGCACAACCTGTCCGGATGGCCTTGTAACAAGATCACTTGAGCCATTTTTAAGCTCTTCTTTAAGTAGTTTATGAAGATCGTATTTATGCATATCTCTCATTTAATATCCATATATCTTTTCATATCTGCCTTCAGTCCATTTCCAGATGGAGACATCGTAATGATCCGATTTGTTTATCTCTTCAGGCTCGTAGCCATGATCATAGGCTACTTTTATGAAGGTAGTTTTTGCTTCATCAAGTGAAATAAAATGCATAACCTCGTCAGTCACACCCTTTTCCACCACCACAACCAAATACCTTGCCATATATGATTGAGGCGATAGGTACTGACTGAGCTCATATGGAGCAGACTCTTCTCTTTTTCCAGTTTGATTTTTCATGTCTCAATTCCCTCACTCAATTCTTTAAAACACCCTGTACATTTCATGGAAGTACCTCATTACTTTAAATTCATTTTTTACATTTTTATATGAAAGAAACTTGAAACTGGGAACTGGATAAAAAGGCCATCTAAATCTTGAATTTAAAGAATCACAAATAACAAAAAGCTCTTTCATGGTTCGTTGTGGCCGCAGAGCATGAATGTTCATCAAGACACTTCAATATTTGCTCAATAATTCTGCCCATTCCTTCCGATCAACAAAGTCTACCCTTAATTGCTCTAATGAATGGCCAATAGTAATCAGAAATCGGTTTCTACCCTTTTCACCCATAAGTACAAGCACACTCCTAATGAATTCGGCAAAGGCCACCATATAAACGTTTAGGCCGCTTCCGAATTCCTTTCGTCCTCTTTTCATTACATCATCACTATCAACTAACTGGTTGGATCTGATTAGAAACAATAACTCTTTAACTTCATTTAGTCTTGATGTTGAAATCTTGTCTTCAAGCAATTCTAAAGTGACAGTCCGGTCTTTGACCTCAACTGCTATAACTGTCTCACCATCTTTAATACAATCGATATCTGCTGAACGCCCAGCTTGAGTATCAGGGGCAGTTACTGATTCACTGTAAACTTTATCATAAATTCCCCATATGTCTTTCAGTGTCAAAAAGAGTGCAAAAGACACTGCCTGCAACCGAGCCCCACCAGAAGGAGATAAGAAAAAATTATTTAGGAGATCTTTCATATCTTCGAGGCTGATCCTGTGGGGAACAGGATAGGCTATAGACTGCTCTTGCTGTATTCTTCTAATTTCCATTAGGATTTGTTTCAAGAATTTGATAGTAAACGTATCTGTATTAATTCTTTCCACGTGTTCCAACAGTTCAGATAGCAACATCCAATCTTTTTGATTCTTTTGTTTGGCTCTGTATTGACTGGAGATTTCGGGGACACGCAAGGGATTGTTTACGTATGGTTGAGTGGAGCCACCAAGCGGACGTCCATTTTCTCTTTCAAAAGGGATGATTACTTTCTCGTTTAATGACCTTGCGTCGAAATTGCCACGCTCTGGTTTTCGTCCTACTTGGATACATCGACAATCAAGTGATGGATCAGTAACTTTGGCGAGTATCTGTGTGGGCAAAACATATCGGTAAGTTTTAGTCTTACTTCGCAGCAGTAGGGCTATTTTTTCAGCAGTTTCATCATCAGTGAGGTTTTGATCCAGACTTGCTTTTTTGATAATCTTCCAATAGCTCTGTAGATTCTCTTCACACTCTGCTATTAAATTTCCTGGTGTTTTTTGTGTATCCATTTCTCTTTGATCAAATGTCATAGTTAATCCAAAGTGATTCACGCCGCTTCTGTTTGACTGAATGACATACTCGTTCAGGCGCATCAATTCTATCCCAATCTTTATAAAGTTCCTCCATTAAAGGACAGTTATAACCTGAAACAGCGACTTTCCCTTTTACCGAATGTAATACTGAGGCAAGTTCCTCATGTTCTTCATGTCTCATTTCATATTTATAGGCATTGGCATCGCCTCTTGATTCGTGAGGATAGGGAGGGTCGCAGTAAAATAATGTATTTTCACTATCATACGATTTGATGACCTGAATGGCGGGCCGATTTTCAATCTGCACTCTCAGGAGTCTTGCGGATATTTCAGTTAAATCATAAGGGCTCCCAAGCCATCTGGATACAGAACCAGACATTCCTCTACGGCTTGTATCCCTACAAGTTGCCCATCTACCCTCGGATGCGGTTTGGGCAAGGCCAGTTCGAGTCTGACGTGCTTTTATATAAAATAGTCTGGCTCTCTCCAAATTGCTTATCCGTTCATTATGTCCATTTATGGCCTTTACCAATTCCTCACGGCTAAATGGCGTTAAGCCGATAGCTTCGATTAGCGCATCCCTCTGTTCGCGCAGAACATTGAAAAAATTCACAACTTCACCATCAAGATCATTATACGTCTCGACTGGAGAAGGTTGGCGGTTAAGAAGGATGGCTGCTGAGCCACCAAACGGTTCGCAGTAATGATTGGTTTTTGGTAATAGAGGCAAAAGCCAGGAGAGATGAGAATACTTTCCTCCATACCATCCAAATGCAATTAGACTTTTGCGGCTCTTTCTTGAAATATTGTTGGATTTAAGAACCTGGTCGAGAAATGAAGTTGTAATAAAATTGCTTTGTTTCATGGCTATAGTATCCATTTTATAGGGTTACCTCCTTATTCTAAATGAGGGAAAAATCTTTAATTTTAGCTATTTATTATTTTCTCTTTTTTCAATTGAATCAATTGAATCATAAGAAAAAATGTTTGTCAAGAAAAAAAATGAAAAAAATGAAGATTATATTTCTGGCAGGAGGATGTTGATTTGGGCTCCAGGAAAATGGGTCAAATTATATTCTTTTTCTTTTCCCCACGCCCATTCAGGTATTATGGAAAGCTTTGCAGTTCCTGATCGAATAGAGATTTTACCATTCCATTCATTGACAAAGCGCCTAACAGCAGCAAGCCCATGCCCTCTTCCTTTATCTGTATATCGTGATGCGCCATGGATTAGTGCCTCTTCTATGGAATGAAGATCGCTTTTGAGCGAAAATCTTTCTGATAAAGATTTTCTGAACCCTATGCCAGTATCCATGACTGCAATCTTGACCACATTCTTTCCTAAATTCTGAAAGTGATATTTCTGTATACCTACAAAGCCCTTGGTTTTACTATGTTCAATAATATTCTGACATACCTCTGAAAGGGAGACTATAAATCCATTTATTGTACGTTCATCATATTTCAGATGTCTTGTAAGTATGGATTGGGCACGGTCTTTCACCTTTCCTACTATAAAATGAATGTCATCTGATTTTTCTATTGGCGTAATCTCAAGCAGGACATCGGAATAAGAGCTTCTTAAATATTTTTCTGATATTTTTGGTTTAGAGGGCTCAAAGATAAAATATTTGGGAGCAATCTTAAAAAAATCCATCCTTTCAAGGTACTTAAGAACCTCTTCAGATTCAGGAAGATAAAGGATTTTTCGATTAGCTTTTGGTTTATAAATTTCTCCGATCTCAAGGAGTGCGACCATTCCATAAGGGTCTATGAAGGCTATCTCTTGAAGATTAATCACCGATGATTTTTTCAAACGATGCAGAACCTGTTCAAAGTTTTCTTCAGTTATCCGGGGCATTATTTTCACTGCGTTCTTAGCGGTCTCTGTGGGCTCTGAGAGAGATTAGATAGAGGTAGTTATTGACTTTCCAGTTGGCTTAACTCAAGAAGATTATATCCCTTTTGATTCAGGAAGGAAACGATCTCTGCTGGCATCTTTTTATCAGTTGCCAGAATATGTTTTCCTTCCTGATCGTAAAAACTGACTCCAGGAACAATAAGCGTTATATTTCTTGTCTCCTCCCTTTCTGCTGTTACAAACTGATGTGGTTTAGAGTCGTATGAAAGCCCAAGGAAATCGAGTATTAATTCAGTTGTCCTGTTTAGATCTTTCTCACCAGCAAGAGAGAGAACCAGAAATTGGTGCTTTTTAAGCAGAGATGTAATAGCGGGCGATAGACCAGTTGTGTCTATGATACAATCTTTCCCTTGCCTGTTAAAAAATAGATCAGCATGTATGATTAAATTATATCCAGAGCCCTCTCCTTGATAGACAGGAATCTTTACATTGCTGGAGAAAGGTTGTCCGGCAAGGTTTAATAACAGAGTGGGTAAAGGGAAATCTATATTTTTGTCAATGCTTATCTTCTTTTGAATATTGACGTCATTTACTATATCTTTCGGGTGAGAGAGACCAGGATAGTCAATTACCATTATCCCTAATTTCTTCAGATATGCCTTTATTACTCCTGGTGTCTGTTCAGAAGGGTGATTAATGAAGCTTATTGCTGCTATTTTCTCCTGACCATTTTCCTCGCCTCTTTGCGGAATAATCACCCAGTCGCCAGCTATGGAGATATCTATATCCCCGCTTTTTATCCTAAATTGTTCCCCAGGTTTAAGAATCTTATAATAGTTACTGGCCGCAAGGATTTTATCCATAGCCGTTTTAATGGTATCGTCTGTGGTCAGATGAACAATTCCGTAATCCTCCCAATCGGCTAAGATTAATTGACTGATGTCTTCTGGAAGCTCATTTTTTAGGTCAATAATCAATCGCATGCCACTCTGTAAATTTAAAACAGGGAAAGACTCGGCCTTCAGTTGTATCTGGCCACCTGACTTCAGTGGAATAAACTGCCTACCGGTATCGACCCATTCCTCGTCCATCTGAGTGAAGATATCCCTGAGTTTTCTTCTTAAAGAAATAGTTTGTTCAGCATCTTCAGATGGGGTAATCTCAGTCTTCTTTAAAGCAATCTTTTCCTTTGTGATCTCGATGGGCATCCTGACTATCTCTGGAGAAAAGATAGGAAGTTTGATAACCTGATTTGGATAGATGACATCAAGGTTTTTTAAGGTAGGATTAAATTTCTGAACCAGTTTTAGATATTCGTCATAAAGGTATTCGGGCTGTATTTTATACTTTCCATAGACGACCTTTGTTAAGCTATCGCCGGATTTAACCACATAATTCTCGAAATCTACATTTTTCAACGAGGAAATACCCATTATTGATTTCTGGGAAAATTTTTTAGCATCCCCTCTAATTGGTGTTATATTGAGTGGAATCAATATTGTTTGTCCCGGGTAAATAATATCGAGATTTCTTAAAGATTTATTCATGCTTTTTAATATAGAAATGAGTTCAGGAAGATCTGGTCTTTTGAGCAGCCCTCTCTGGCGCAGAAGTTTCCAGATGTAATCGCCGTCTTTTACTTTATAGGTCTCACAAGCAACCTCCCTCCCTTCCATCTTTTTGACCCTGACCTGCTGAACTAAAGAGATAGAGAATGTGTCTTGCTCCTTTCCTTGAATTAGAGGTGGACATAGGTATGGAAAAGCAATCAGGAATATGAGGGAAATGGCAATTTGGCTTGCTGTAGTTTTGACATGCATTGAAAAGCTCGTGATGCCCTCTTTTGATCCTATTTGATAGAAAAATAATTACTGTTATATTAAATAGTTAAACAAGATTATGTCAAGCTCTTTTGCCTGTGATATTTATACACAATATGTTGAATAAGTCAACAATAAAAATACATTATGTAGTATTTTTATCTTTACATTTATTCTAATATCTGTTATCAATTATACCCTAAGTGGTGAGGGAGATAAAAAACGATGAAAATAAAAAAGATTTCTATTCAAGGTTTTAAGTCTTTTAGGGATAGATTAGTCATCCATATTTCTCCTGGAATCAGTGCATTTGTTGGTCCTAATGGTTGCGGCAAGAGCAATATAGTCGATGCCATACGGTGGGCTATGGGTGAACAAAGCCCCAAGCAGCTACGTGGTCGCCAGATGGAAGATTTGATTTTTTCAGGGACAGGTCCTTTAAAGGCCTTGAGTATGGCAGAGGTAGCCCTGACATTTGAAGACGCTGAGGAATTCCATGATACCAGCGAGATAACCATTTGTAGGCGGCTTTATAGGTCTGGTGAAAGCGAGTATCTAATCAATAATTCAACATGCCGATTAAAGGATATCCACGATTTATTTATGGGCACCGGATTGGGTAATCGATCATATGCTATTATTGCCCAGGGAGAGATAGGTTCAATCATAGAGCAAAGACCAGAAGAAACAAGATTTCTTTTGGAGGAGGCAGCCGGTATTACTAAGTACAAGGCTAGGAGAGAAGAATCCTTACGAAAGGTATCATTAACAAAAGAAAACCTTAATAGGGTAGAAGACATTCTTGCTGAAATTAAAAGAGAGATGAATTCTCTCAAGAGACAGGCCAGGAAGGCAAGGAAATTCAAAGAGACAAATGCTGAGATTCATCGCTTGAAGCTCGTTCTGCACGCCAATAAATATCATGAATTGCAGACGGAGAAGGCAAAGAGAGCAAAAATTATTGATGACTTGATAGATAAAGAAAAAGGATTAGATGCGCTTTTTTCTGAATCTGAGAAGGTTATTGAAACTAAGAATCTGGAAATAATAGAGAAGGAGAAGTCCTTATCTGTTCTGAGAGAATCTGTTTTTTCTCTCAGGGAAGAGCGCAGAAATAATGAGGATGCGCTTAAGCATTTGTCGGCTGACCAGGAAAGATTTAAGCTTACCTCTACCAGATTGAATGAAGAGAAAAAGGAAATCAGTGAAAAATTAATGGGATTTCAATCTGAAGTTGAAAAAATTAACTCCAGGATTAAGGAGCGGCAAAAATCGATCCAGGAAATCTCATCCCTTCAATTTCAGCATGATTCTGCCTTGAACGATGAAAGACAAACATTGAGCAGATTGAAAGATGAGTTGAAAAAGGAAAAATCTTATTTAATCGAGCTAACTACTAATGAGGCGAGCCTGAGAGGTGAAAAAAATAATTTCACAGAGATGATTAGCCAGTTAGAGATCAGAAAGAATGGGCTTAAGGAAAACTCCAGAGAGATAGCAAAAAATCTTGAAAAGCTATCTTTTCTATTAGATGAAAAAAGGGAAAGAAGGGAGAAGGCAGTAATTCAGGTAAGCCTTATCGAAAAAGATATAAAAGCGCAAAGAACAAAACTAACAAGACTTGAAGAGGTGAGAAAAGAGAAAGAATCTGAATGCTCAGCAACCGAGTTAGAGCTAAATCTCTTTCATTCCCAATTAAAGACCATTAGAAGTCTTATTGAAAACTATGAAGGGTATAAATCAGGCGTTCAGGCAATTATGAATTCTTATGGACAAAAGGGCATAAAAGGAGGCAATATTTTAGGTGTAGTGGCAGATTTTATTCAAGTTGAACCAGAATTCGAGTTAGCTGTTGAGGCAGTTTTAGCAGAAAGATTACAATATGTCGTTGTTGCTCGGCAGGAGGATGGCAGGGAGGCTGTTGAATATTTAAGATCAAAAGATATGGGCAGAAGTTATTTTCTCCCTATCGGGGAGTTTAAAGAGGAAAAGACTCTTGATAATGGGAGTGTTAAGCTTAACGGTTTTAAGCTTCTAAGAAACCATATTTCTGTGGCACAAAAAATTAGGCCGTGGGTAGAATCCTTCCTGGGTAATTCAGCGCTGGTAGATAATCTCTCTCAGGCGCTATTGGCATGGAATGACGGAAAAGATAAACAAACACTGGTTACACCAGAAGGCGATCTCGTGGATAATAGGGGTGTCATAATTGGCGGGAGATTGGGAAAAGATTCTTTAGGCTTGCTTGGGAGAAGGCGAAAGGAGAAAGAATTATCACTTAAGATAAAGAATAAGGAAAAACTAATTTCTGTATTGCAATCAGATCTTGATCAATTAAATCTGCAAGTGGAGGGTATACAGAGTCTCATTGATCGATTAGAAAGAGATAAAGCATCTTATGCCCAACAGATTGAAAAAATGGACAAAGACATATTCCTCCTTGAAAATGAGTCAGAACAGCTCATAAAGCGATCTCAAGACCTAATTAGTCAGTTAGTATCTTTACGCAAGGACACAGATGAGAGAAGGTCTCATCTCGCTAATATTGAAGAAAAACTATCAACATGCCTTAAGGAGAAGGAAAGGGCTCAACGTATAGTTACAGAGATGGAGGTTCATATTGAAGAGTTGGGAAAAACCCTTGATGATTCAAAGGAAAATCTCTCACAATTGCTTCTCAGGTATAACCAGTATAAAGAGGAAGAGAGGAGTCTCGCCCGGGAAAAAGAGAGGATTGATCAATTTATAAGCGATACAGAGGCAAGAATTGGCAGGATAGAAGAAGAAATACAATCAAATAGTGATCAATATAAAAATGCCTTGATTAAAGAGGAGGAATTAAAAAAAGGATTAGCCGTCATTTACCAAAGACAGAATGACCTTGAAAAAGAGGTCAATGATTCTGAAAATAGATTTGAGATTTTGAAGGGAGAATTAAGAGAAGAAGAGCAAAAGGCTGTTCTTTCAAGGGAAAGGGTGAGCAAGATAAGGGAAGAACTTAATGAGGCCCGAATAAAAGCCGCAGAGATAGATTTTAAGTGTGCGAATATTTTATCACAGGTTGGGGAAGAGACGGGAATTAACCTCCAAAGGGATTACAAAAAATATTTGCAGCAAGATTTTTCAGAGGCTCAAAATGAACTAAAGCTCAGAGATTGTTTACGTATTAAAGAGAGAATTGGAGAGGTAAATCTTCTGGCTATTCATGAATATGAGAAACTGGAAGAGAGGTATAAATTTATAACGGCACAGCAACAAGACCTCCTTTCCTCGATTGAATCTCTTTCCAGGGCTATTAGAAAAATTAACAGGATTTCTAAGGAGAAGTTTCTTGCTACACTTGGCAAGGTTGATGAGAAATTGAAGAAGGTTTTCCCAATCCTGTTTAATGGCGGCAAGGCAAGACTGAGGCTGGTCGATGAAAATCTTCCATTAGAAAGTGGTGTGTTAGTTGAAGTACAGCCTCCAGGAAAGAGACTGGTTCATATGGGACTTCTGTCAGGCGGGGAAAAGGCGCTCGCAGCAATGGCATTGCTCTTTGCCATCTATCTTATTAAACCAAGTCCGTTTATTATAATGGATGAAGTGGATGCCCCCCTGGATGAGGCCAATACAGATCGATTTAACACTCTTTTGAGGGAGATTGAAAAATCATCCCAGGTAATAATGGCTACCCATAATCGGAATACAATGGAAATGGCCGCTCGGTTGTATGGTGTGACCATGGATAAAAGCGGCGCTTCTAAGATTGTTTCTGTAAACTTGGAGGATTATCGATAGAGAGTGCCTAAAGTGAACTAAAGTGCCTAAAGTACTTAAAGTTAAAAAGATATGATAGATACCAAAGAATTAGCTATACAGATTTTCTTTTTCTTAAAATTTAGGCACTTATCATTTTAGGCACTTTAGCTCATTTACTAATGAAAGGAGGCAAATACCTCTTTGGATAAATCAGACCTTGGCTATAGCAGAGCCCCTGTTGGAAGACTCTGGAATAAACTATCTAAAACGAGAAGGAAATTAACAGACAGGCTCAACGCATTAGTAACTGGCAAAAATGTAATTGACCCACCCCTGTTAGAAAATCTCGAAGAGATCCTTTTTACCTCTGACATTGGTGTAGAGGTAGCTCAGCAGTTAATTGAGGGACTAACACAGAAGGTAGAAAAGAAATCTCTAAGCAAACCAGGTCAGTTAAAGGCCATTTTAAAAGAAGAAATGGTTTCTTTGTTAGAGGCTGGCCAAGAAGACCTTTCCGCCTTTACTATAAAGGATACAACATCTAATATTTTACATGTAGTGATGTTTGTAGGTGTTAACGGAGTGGGAAAGACAACGACTATTGCTAAAATGGCTCATTATTTTCAAGCTCGGGAACAAAAGATAATGCTGGTGGCGGCAGATACCTTCAGGGCTGCTGCTATAGAGCAACTACAGATTTGGGGAGAGCGAATAGGCGCGGAGGTAATCAATCAAAAAAGAGGAGCAGACCCAGCAGCAGTTGTTTTCGATGCCCTTTCTGCCGCTAAGTCCAGGAAAATAGATAGGGTTTTTATTGATACTGCTGGCAGGCTTCACACTAAATCAAACTTAATGAAGGAGCTGAAGAAGATTCAAAAAGTTGCGGGTCAGCAGGTTTCCGGAGCTCCACAACAAGTGACCCTTATCATTGACGCTACTACTGGCCAAAATGCAATTGCCCAGGCCCAGGTATTTGCAGAGTCACTCGGAGTGACAGATATTATCCTGACTAAATTGGATGGAACAGCCAAAGGTGGCGCTGTCATTGGTATTTTTCAGAAGCTCCGCATACCTATTTCATTTATATGCACTGGCGAAGGGCTTGAGGACTTTGAGATATTTAATCCAAGAAAATTCATTGAAGCCATCTTTGATTGAATGTTCAGGTTTAGCCACAAAGACACCAAGACACAAAGAAGAAAATGATTTACATTCTCATAAGCAAGGACAGATCCCATTACAATGTGCCGATCATCAAATACAGTATCAAAAGAATTATGCTATAATCTTTGTGACTTAGCGACTTGGTGGCTGAGTAGTTAAGGATCTTAATATTTATGAAAAAGACTACAGTGAAGAGACAGATAGTATGGGGAGATCTTGACTCCCTTGGAATTGTCTTTTATCCACACTACTATGAGTGGATCGATGCAAGTGGCCATGTGTTCTTTCAATCTCTCAACCTTGCCTTAGGGAGCCTATGGAAGGAAAGGGGAATTGCATTTGTTCTTTTAGAGACTGGGTGTAGATATTATCTGCCGGGGAGATACAATGAATGGATTAAAATTGTTACATATATTGATGATATTTCAGATAAGGTAGTGTTGTTGCGGCATGCTCACGTCTCTCGGACAGGGCCCTTATGGTAAAGGGATTTGAAAAAAGGATCTGTTTAGATGTCTCTGACCCTTTGAAATTCAAGGCAATTGATATACCAAAAGACATCCATGTAATCCTGTCAAGGGCACAATCCCGCCATTGATTCTTAGCGGAACTTTAACATTTCCTCTATTTGAAATATGGCAAAGATCTTTGTTGGAACATCCGGTTTTTCTTATGATGATTGGAAGGATAACTTTTATCCCACCCATCTTCCTAATTCTGATTATTTATCCTTCTATTCCCAGGAATTTAATGTAGTTGAGCTAAATTTTTCATATTATAGAATACCAGAGCTCTCTCAATGCAGACGGATGTTAGAAAAATCAGGTCATAGAGTTGAATTTGTAATCAAGGCCTTTAAAGGGCTTACCCATGAAATTACAAATCAATCGATACCTGAGGTATTACCTCAGTTTAAGGAATCCATAACACCCTTTTCGCAAACCAATACACTCGGCGCTGTGCTCTTGCAATTTCCTCAACGTTTTCATTATACTCCCACCTCCCGGGTCTACCTGCAATCACTTATCAAGGCCCTGAGCCCAATGCCCGTATGTGTTGAGTTCAGGCAAAGGGAATGGTTAAAAGATTCGGTTTATACTACCTTAAAGGAGTTGAATGCAGGTTTTGTTTGTGTGGATGAACCTCCTCTGAGAGGTCTTCTTCCCCCGCTTGTGGTGGCAACTTCTGATATTGGCTATATCCGGTTTCATGGTCGCAATCGCTCAAAATGGTATACAGGGGATGCGAAAGAAAGATACGATTATCTGTATAGTGAAGATGAACTTAAAGGTTGGCTTCCTAAAATTTCTTCATTGGCAGAACAAACGGAGAAGATGTTTATATTCTTTAATAATCATAAAAAAGCCCAGGCTATTATCAATGCCAGGATGATGATGGATTTATTAGATAAATAGGACCATGTCAATTCTCCTCTTCTAACATTGATCTCAAAGAACCTGTAACCTTTTCTATAAGATCAGGCATATTTTGCCTTTTGTAATGGATTGTTTCAATAGGAGTGCCAAGTTGAATTGTTATTGATCCTCTCTTTATCTTGAAGCTCCCCTTTGGCATAATCTTGTAGGTGCCTTTGATAGCTACTGGAACAATGGGAGCGCCTGATTCAATAGCAAGGTAAAAGGCACCTCGCTTTAAAGGCTGCAAATGCCCATTTTTGCTACGAGTACCTTCTGCAAATATTAATATTGAAGTCCCGCTCCTAATCCTATCTACCGCCTGTTTAAAGGTGCTTTTGGCCTTTGCTGGAGAGGAGCGGTCAATGCTTATGTATTTAGCCCTCCTCATTGCCCAGCCAAGGACTGGAATTCGCATCAGTTCCTCTTTAAGAATGAATTTAAAATCAACCGGAAGATATGCCAACAGGGCGAATATATCAAAGAAACTCAGGTGATTTGGAATATAGATGTAGGTCTTTTCTTTATCTATTACGTCAAGCCCACTTATTTCTACCCTAACACCTGAAGCCAAAAGAATAATCCTTGACCATGGGGTAGCGCAATAGAAATGTGTAATCCTACCGGTAGTGGAAAAGAGGGATAAAAAAATACCAAACAGTGCCCAGATAAGGGTATTGATTACACCTATGAATGTCCATATAAAAATAGATCTGATCATATTAAGTGACTAAAGTGAGCTAAAGTGCCTAAAGTACTTAAAGTCATTTGGAATTAACGGAAATGGCTAGGAAATTCCACGTTTAACTAATGACCAATGACGAATGACCAGTGACCTTTCCTAAAGTTTAAAAGTAGCTATGCAATCCAGGCAGATAATTAACACCGAAATAGGTGAAAAGCACAGAGGCAAAGCCAATTATGCTCATTATGGCCATCCTTTTTCCTCTCCAGCCACGAACGAATCTGGAGTGAAGCATTGCTGCATAGATAAGCCATGTTATCAAAGACCATGTCTCTTTTGGATCCCAGCTCCAGTATGATCCCCAGGCAGAGTACGCCCACACTGAACCGGTAATAATTCCCAAGGTTAAAAAGATAAAGCCAATAACAACACTGTGATACGTAAGCTCATCCACAATTTCTCTGTCTGGTAAAAGCCTAAAAAAAAGACGTGGACTTTCCCCTTTCTCTAAGCCCTTTAAGAGGTACATGAATCCAAGGCCACATGCTATGGTAAGCGCAGCATATCCAAAAAAGCATGTGATAACATGGCTTATTAACCAGTTACTTTGCAGAGCGGGAATCAATGGCTGTATCCTGGCATTGACATTTGGGGAAAAGGAGGCAAAGGCCATTGAAAAGAAGGCAAAGGGAACCACAAAGGCGCCAAGATTCTTGGTTTTGACTCGCCATTCTATAATCAGATAGAGTAGCACTGTAGTCCAGGAAAAGAAGATGAGAGATTCATAGAGATTGGAAAGTGGTGCATGCCCAATTCCCATCTTGTAGGATTCAAACCACCTCAGGATTAATCCCGCGGTCTGGGCAATAAGCCCGATAAAGGCAATAATTGAGGCAAGTGATCCACAGAATTCTTTTCCTGTGACCATTTTAAAGATGTAAAATACAGCCGAGCCAAAATAAATAAAGGTTACCCAACTAAGTATTACAGTATTGATAATCATAATATCATCCTATCGAAGAAAAATAGCTGAGGAGGTGTTCAACCTCCCGTTTTAGGCCAACAGGATCTTTATTGCTTCTGGCCCCTACAGATATTTTTGTCTTCCCATCTTGCTCATCCACTCTCACCCACAGTCTTTTATGCGAAGAGAAAAAGGTGATAAATAAACCAAGGATAATAAAAATTGATCCAATTGCCACAATTACAACACCCGGATCGTGGCTTAGCTGGAGGCCGGTATAATAGTTGCTCTCTATTCTGTCGAGCTTAAAATAGTATGGCTTAAAGCGGCCAGGGTTAAATTTCGGCACTTTTTTAAACAACCCGGGGATTCTTTCTCTAATTTTATCTATGTGTTTGAATACCCAGAATTGCATATTGCCTTCAGGTGATTGGATATTGATTAGCACAGCGGGGCCCATAGACATAAGATTTTTTTCTATTCTTAATATCTTAACCTTTGTATTTTTTTCTTTGAGATAAAATGAATCCCTTTGTTTAACCTTTAGAGTATTTTCTTCTTTATTTTCTCTAATAACAGTTATGTATGCCTTGCCACCAGGAGTTGATCCATAGCTTGCCTGATAAAATCTTATTCCATTAAATGTTATCGGATGGTTGACAAGTAAGGGTCCTTCAAGAATAACATTATTATCTTTAATAAAGCTTAGATTCGATCGATACTCTTTAGGCATCCCATTATCATAGAAAGAGATACTAAATTTATCACACCTGACAGTAAAATCTAATTTTTTGACACCCTTTTGTCTTGCCAGATGGACAGTATTGGTGGATTCCCCCTCAGGTATATTTACAAAGGCTTGAAATCCCAACAAAGACCCTATTATTGCGCCTGAAATGACTATCAGGCTGCTTAGATGTATAATATACACACCAAAATTAGAATATGACCCCCTTTCTCCATAAAAAAAAGTAGCGCTGTCAGCATCTTTTCTTCTGATCTTTTTGTATCTTTTTGTGAGAATATTTGCCACACTTTCAATAACTTCATTACGATCTTTTTCAGTTAGAATGACGCTTTCCGGGGGAAGATTTTCAAAGGGTTTACTCCTGTCAGGGGAAGGAATAGCCGTAAAAAGTTTCCAGGAAGCAGGAAATCTATCCAGGGAACAAACTATAAGGTTTAAAGACAGGAGCCCCATCAGGATGATAAACCAGACAGAGTGATACATATCAAATAGTTGAAGAGAATTAAATACCTTAAACAATCCAGGACTAAGATGCCTAAAAGATTCTCCTCCACCATATTGCTGGGGAATGATTGTCCCTAATATAGACGCAACAGCAATTATAATTAAAAGGGTGATCGTTAATTTTAGGGAGGAAAAAAAAGAGAAGAATATTTTTTTCATTTTCAACGGCATCTTAATCTAATCCTATTTCCTTATCTGTCAGATAGCATGCTGGATCCTCTCCCCATATATTGCCGGTTACTGCCTCGGCTCTGGCTCTGAAGTTACCGCTGCATATATCAAGCCACCTGCAACTGGCGCATCTTCCTGTTACATATCGGCGTTTATCTTTTAACTGGGACATTAGAGGATTGGTTAAATTAGACCATATTTGACTGAAGGGGCTCACAAGAACATTGCCAAAGGAATGTTCGCGCCAGAACTGATCTGCATACACTAAACCATCCCAGCTTACGCAGCCTATTCCTTCACCTGAGCTATTTCCTCCATTCATCTTTAAAAGCTCTAAGACTTCTCCTGCCCGAGGATTATTTTCTTTGAGCATCCTCAGATAGAGATAGGGGCCATCAGCATGATTATCCACAGTCAAGACCTCCTTTTTTAATCCCCTTTTATGCATGTCCTTGGTCCTGTCCATTATAATGTCTACTATTTTTCTGGTTTCACTATGGGAGAGATCTTGATCAACTAAATCTGATCCCCTGCCGGAATAAACAAGATGATAAAAACAGATCCTATCGATGCTCATTGTCTCTGCAAGATCAAAAATACCCGGCACCTGGTCCATGTTCAACTTGTTTATAGTAAATCTTAATCCAACCTTAAGTCCGATGTTCTGACAGTTTTTTATCCCATTAACTGCCTTCTTAAAGGCGCCCTTAACCCCTCTAAAATGGTCATTCACCTTTTCCAGGCCATCAAGACTTATGCCAACATAGGACACGCCAGCATCTTTTAACAGCATGGCTTTTTCTTCGGTAATAAGGGTGCCATTAGTAGAGATGACTGCCCTTATACCCTTACTCACAGCGTATCTGGCAAGCTCGGTCAAATCTGACCGCAGTAAGGGTTCCCCGCCAGAAAAGAGAAGAACTGGTGCACCAAAGATTGCCAGATCATCGATGAGATTAAGGCCTTCATCTGTGGTTAACTCCCTATCGCGACTTTGATTAACAGCCCTGGCATAGCAGTGAATGCAATTTAAATTGCAGGACCTGGTAATATTCCACACGACTACTGGTTTTTTATCAGACGAAAACTGAAGCAGGTGAGCTGGCAGTTTCTTTGATTGTCTGCCATATCTGATAGGATCAGATGGTTCAACTGTTCCACAATATAATTTAGATATGCCGATCATATTTTCTCTCTGCCTTATTAATCAGCCACAAACCCGCCTGCCGTCCGGCGGGCAGGTTAGCAAAAATTATCACGAACCATTATCTAACAATTCTTTTATACAGAATTTTATTTTTATAGAAAGCGCCTAAAATGCCCGCCCGCCTCGTCCCGCAGAGCGGGACGGGCAGGCCTAAAATTAATTTACTACTTAACCATTTGTCCACTCAACTACTTTCATCCTTCGTTGTGGCCGAAAGGGATATGTGTGTTCATAAAAGTCGTAACTTTTCTATCACGTCTTTATTTTTCCCCTCTGGATTTATTTCAATTATCTTAATACCGGCGGTTAGAAGGAGCGCTGCTGTTACACCCAGACCATATCCAGTATCTGTTTCACAATATGGGGTATTGAGGCCGCATGAGGGACTTTTATTTTTTAAAATTGCCTTTGTTGCGCCTGTTAACCTCGCTAGTTTTAGGCTTTCCTGAGCCCCTTTAATAAATGCCTCTGTTACATCCTTTCCCAAAGAATTTATTACCCGGGCATGCCCGGAAAGGACCCCTTCTCCATCGCCCTTAACAATGCAGGATGGTGCCCGGGGGGTGGATAAACCTCCTAATTGTTCAGGGCAGATGGGTATAAATTGTATTTTTTCAGCCACTTCTATAATTTCTTCAGCTCGGCTATGACCACCATCATAACGGCACTCAATACCAAGGAGGCAACTACTTATCAAGACAGGCAAAACAGTAAAACCTCAATCGTTACTATTAGGCCACCAAGGCACGAAGTCCCTGGCCAGACCTGATTTGAGAGGGCTTTAATCTACGGCATCTGTTTGATGCAGCTTACGGCGTAAAGAGCTTATTCCACGGAAGTCGCGCCAGGGCGGGCACTCAGATTAGAAAATTTAAAATTTAAAATTAGCAATTTAAAATTGATAATTGATAATTTTTCATTGACCATTTAATACCCTTTGTGCCTTGGTGACTTAGTGGCTGAGCAATTACCCTCAATCAATAAATTTCAGTGCAGAATCTTTTGGTTTCCTTTCCTCTATCCATCCTATCTGGTATGCCTTTTCTCCCATTCCCTGAATTTGTTGCATAATGTCCTGAACATCCTTTTCAGCGACGATAAGTATCAGACCGATACCATTATTAAAGGTTCTTATCATCTCCTCCTCACCAAGATTTCCTGCTTTCTTGATAAAGTCAAAGATGGGTTGTGGAGTCCATGATGATTGTCTGATTATCGCCTGGCAATTAGCAGGTAGAATCCTGGGCAGGTTTTCTATAATCCCACCACCGGTTATGTGGGAAATTCCATAGATATGAAAATTTTTTATGAGGGTATTTAACGTCTTAGCATAGATGTTTGTTGGCTCGAGCAATTCTTCCCCAACTGTCCTTCCAAATTCATCAACATAATCATTTACAGACATTTTAAGGGTGTCAAAAAATATTTTTCTGACGAGGGAATAGCCATTGCTGTGAAGCCCACTGGAGCCTATTCCTATCAATTGGTGTCCAATTGCTATCTCACTGCCGTCAATGATCTGATCATTATCTACAAGTCCGATAGCGAACCCGGCAAGATCATATTCTCCTTGGGCATAAAATCCAGGCATTTCAGCCGTTTCCCCACCGATTAGGGCACATTTAGCCTGTTTGCAGCCCTTGCTAATACCCCTTATGATCTCTACTGCTGTATCACGGTTAAGTTTGCCTGTTGAAAGGTAGTCCAGGAAAAAAAGAGGGGTTGCACCCTGAACAAGGATATCATTGACGCACATGGCTACCAGATCTATCCCAATTGTGTCATGTTTATTGAGCATAAAAGCTATCTTTAACTTTGTGCCCACCCCATCAGTAGATGAAACGAGAATGGGCTTTTTAATATTTCCTAAACGTAGTGAGTAAAGACCGGCATAGCCTCCTATATCGCTCAAGACATTCGATTTAAATGTCTTGCTTACTATGGGCTTTATAATCTCAACAAAATTTTTACCAGCATCTATATCTACACCAGCATCTGCGTAACTATCTTTTCTTTTTTTATATGTCATGGTTTTAAAACCTCTATTAATTTATAGTACATTGCTTAAAATAGCATGCGATTCATCAAACTTTTAAAATAAGTGAATTGGTAATTTTTAAGGACATCTTTCTGCTACCCTATCTTTTGATGAAATTCAACTATTATCTTCTATTTTAGCCTGTAATTATAGAATGTGGATATCTGAAGTTTTGCGTTTCGGAGCTTGGGGTGATGGGTAGCAGGGGTGGAGAGAAAAAGAAAAGAAAATTTTGACTATGTTATATCTTGTGTAGTATAAACATCGAATTTCACAGGGAGGAGAAAAAATGTATACGTTTCCAAGGATTGACCGTTTGCCTCCGTATGTTTTTGCTGCTGTTGATGAATTAAAGATGGAAGCGAGGCAAAAGGGAGAGGACATCATTGACTTGGGTATGGGTAATCCAGATTTGCCAACGCCTGAACATATTGTCAAAAAGATGGTGGAGGCGGTTCAAAAACCGAAAAACCATAGATATTCTGCCTCAAGGGGGATAACCAAACTTAGACATGCCATTTCTGATTGGTACAAGCTCCGCTTTGGCGTTGAGATAGATCCTGAGGAAGAGGCTATAGTCACTATTGGCGCCAAGGAGGGGATAGCTCATTTAGTTTTAGCCACTATATGTCCTGGGGATGTTGTATTTGCTCCCAATCCTACATATCCCATTCATCCATATTCAGTGGTTATTGCCGGAGGCGATCTCAGAGGGATTCCTATTGGGTCTGGCAGAGATTTTTTTGAAGATCTTTTAACAGCAACAAAGCAGACATGGCCAAGACCAAAGATGTTGATAATATCCTATCCCCATAACCCAACCACCAATATAGTGGATAGAGAATTTTTTGAAAAGGTAGTGGATTTTTGTGCTGAGCATGAGATAATGGTTATTCACGACTTTGCTTATGCAGATCTGGTCTTTGATGGCTATAAGCCCCCCAGTTTTCTTCAGGTGCGTGGGGCAAAAGAGATAGGTGTGGAATTTTACTCCCTTACCAAAAGTTTTTCTATGGCCGGCTGGAGGGTGGGATTTTGCCTTGGTAACAGCAAGATGATAGCAGCCTTACGAAAGATAAAGAGCTATCTTGACTATGGTATTTTCCAGCCTATACAAATTTCCTCTATCATTGCCTTAAAAGGACCCTATGACTGTGTAAGTGAGATGGCAGGTGTTTATCAGCAGAGAAGGGATACCCTGATCCGTGGTTTGGAGAGGATTGGCTGGAAGATAGAGAAACCTAAAGCTACTATGTTTGTATGGGCAAAAATACCTGAGGGCTTTGCAAAGATGGGTTCCGTGGAATTTTCAAAGTTGCTCATACGAGAGGCTAAAGTCGCAGTTTCTCCAGGTGTAGGTTTTGGACAATATGGTGAAGGATATATCAGGTTTGCCCTTGTTGAAAACAACCATAGG
>QMLT01000005.1 GCA_003646875.1 Deltaproteobacteria bacterium | reverse complement strand
TATTAGCGGAGTTTATCCCCCAGAGGAAGGAAACGTTACATTCGACGGAAAAGATATCACCCAATTTCCTCCATACAAAAGGGCCCCTCTTGGATTGGGCAGAACCTTTCAAATACCCAGACCTTTTAGCTCGGCAAGTGTTAGGGAAAATGTTGCCATTGGGGCCATGTTTGGCACTTTGGCAGGTCATGTCAACGTAGATGATTCTCTTGAGATAGCTGATCGATACATCAAACTTGTTGGCCTTGAGGCCCATAAAGATAAAGAGGCAGGAGGACTGACCCCGGTAGAGAAAAAGATGGTAGAAATTGCCAGGGCCCTGGCAATGAAGCCAAAACTTCTGCTTATGGATGAGGCCATGGCAGGAATGAATCCAAAAGATATTGACAACATGGTCCAGTTTATTAAGAGGATAAAAGAGGAAGAAGAGATAGCCATAGTCTCTATGGTAGAACATATCATGAGGGCAGTAGTTGGTTTGGCTGAGCGAGTAATGGTGATGAATTTTGGCGCGAAATTAGTTGATGCTAAGACAGAGGAAGCCCTCACTGATCCAAGAGTAATTGAGGTGTACTTGGGTCATCCTCCTGATGAAAAAAAATGGAAATCGGAAGTCTGGAAAGAGGGGAAGGATAGTGATGGATAGTATGTTACGGTTAGAAGATCTTGAATCTGGTTATGGGCCTATGCAGGTATTATGGAAACCAAGCCTGGAAGTTAAAAAGGGTTCTATAACCGCTCTTCTTGGCCCTAATGGCGCCGGCAAATCAACTCTCCTTAGCACAGTGTTGGGCTCTGTGGAGCCATGGGCTGGAAAGATAATCTATGAGGATGAAGAGATTACACATATGCCAAGTCATAAAAAGGTAGACTTAGGCATTACCCTGGTTCCAGAGGGCAAGCATCTCTTTGGGGGAATGACTGTTCATGAAAACCTTATCATGGGAGCCTATCGTAAAGAAGCCCTGAAAAATATCGATCAATCTCTTGATATTGTTTACTCTTTATTTCCTATTCTCAAGGAAAGAGATAAACAGCAAGCAGGCACACTGAGTGGTGGTCAGCAACAGATGGTGACAATTGCCAGGGCGCTTATGTCTAAACCAAGACTTATAATGCTGGATGAGCCAAGTCAGGGATTGGCGCCTAAACTTGTAGGAGAGGTCTTTGAAACTGTTGAAAAATTACAGGCAGAAGTTGGATTAACCTTATTACTGGTAGAGCAAAATGCTGAGGCCTCCCTAAATGCCGCTAACTATGTTTACATCATGCATGAAGGTCAAATTAAATCAGAAGGAACGTCTGAGAAGATAAAGGGGTCTTCAGAAATAAGAGAGGCCTATCTCGGGATTTAATAATTTCCTATTCGTTTCTACTACCTACCCACTAACTGCGCATATTCCTCTTGAATCTCTTCAAACCTCTTTTACGCTAATGTCTTAAATTCATAACTTAAATGATTCACATTGTCCGGATGGTAACGTGCAGCTAATTTTATATAGGTGCTTTTAATTTCATCTCTTTCCCCCTCCCCTTCCCGATATCTTTGCCTTTTCATAGTTCGCCCTAACCCTGGCTGACCAGTAACAAAAGTGATACCAATCGCATTTTCAAAAGGATGTAAATACAGACCTACAGTATGTGAAAGAGGGCAAGATATTAAAGTGGTGGATACCAGAAAGATTTATCTTGTAGATCAAATACCTCGAACAAGCGTTGGCAAATTCGATAAATAGGCGATACGATCAACGTATGGGGATGTATTGGATAGAAAAGAGTAGGAAAAGACTTATCTTCCTTGAAATGCATTTACCAGGTCTTTCCTTGACAATTGTAATCCCAACAAACCCTTCCACTCCTCTTTCCAAATAAGCTTCTGTGTTATAAATGTTGCCACAAAAAGGGTTGTGCCTATAAAATCAGTGTAGAGAGAAGGAAGGAGGAGTAAGAATGTAGCAGCGCCCATAAAAATCCACTCAATAAGATTCGTGCGGTGAAAGAGATAGGCCTCCAAAAAGCAGGTAAAGGCAATAAGACCAAGGGTGGAAAAAACTATGGTCCTGACAACCTCCCAAAAAGGGCCATTCAAGAGAAGAGGCTGATATGCCATGATAATAGGGATAATATAGAGACCCTTTGCAATCTTCCAGGAAGAAAAGGCACATCTCATGGGATTTGCCCCTGCAATACCAGCTCCCGCAAAAGATGCAAGGGCTACAGGTGGTGTGACATTGGCATCCTGACTGTACCAGAAGACTATCATGTGGGCAGTTATCAGGGCTACTCCCATTTCGATCAGGGCTGGCCCAGCCAAAATAACAAGAACAATATACGATGCAGTAACCGGTAATCCCATCCCCAACACGAGAGAGGCAAGGCCGATAAGCACGATAGCGATCAGAGGGACACCACCGGAGATTGAGACCACCATGCTCGAAAATTTGAGACCCAAACCAGTTAGGCTGACCATACCAACTATGATACCGGCTGCAGCGCAAGCTACGGATACAGTAATAGCATTTCTTCCACCCAATGCTAAGGCTTCTATGGTATCTCGAAGACTCAATCTTGAACGCTTTCTAAGCATGGCTGCTAAAAAGGTGGCTACAACAGCAATAAAACCTGCCATCATTGGGCTAAAATTTCTGACAAGGACATAGATTAATATCCCCAGAGGAATAAGAAAATGGAGACCGTTTTTTATTGTTTCAAAAATCCGGGGAAGTTGATCGCCTGGGAGCCCAAGGAAACCCATCTTTTTTGCCTCAAAATGGACAAAAAACAGCACAGTCACGTAATACATTATAGCCGGTATAAGTGCCACCTTAATGATATACAGATACGATGTATTGGTGAATTCTGCCATAAGAAATGCTCCAGCCCCCATAATCGGAGGCATGAGCTGGCCGCCTGTAGATGCAGCTGCCTCTACCGCGCCTGCGATATGGGGCTTATAACCCAGTTTTTTCATCATAGGGATAGTAAAAGAGCCGGTAGTAACAACATTTCCAATTGCGCTGCCTGAAACAGATCCCATAAATCCACTTGCCAATACTGCTGTCTTGGCTGGACCCCCAGTCATACGCCCTGTCAGGGCATAGGCCAGATTTATGAAAAAGTCTCCACCGCCTGTTTTCTGCAAAAAAGAGCCAAAGAGCACAAAGATAAAGACAAATGTTGCAGCAACACCCAGAGGAAGTCCATAAATACCTTCGGTAGTAAGATATAAAAGTGTAGAAATGCGCTCAATGTTATAGCCTTTATGTGAAAAAAACTCTGGCATGTAGGGGCCAAAGTAGGCATATACAATAAAGGTTAAACAGATAATAACCATGACAAAACCAATTGTTCGGCGACAGGCCTCTATCACTAAAAAGGTGGCCATCAATCCAAAAACAACATCTATTTTTGTCCAATCTCCCTGACGTTCAATAATCTCACCATAATTAAAGACGATGTAGGCAGTAACAAGAAAGACCAGGCCAATCAAGAGCAAATCAATATAGAAATACATATCCTGTTTTTGTCTGGATGCCCTTTTTGTTGCAGGGAATAAAAGAAAGGCAAGTGTCAAGATAAGGGATATATGGATGCATCTCTGATATATCGCTGAGAATGGTTGGATTCCGGCAGAATAAAGCTGGAAAAGAGAGAGGGTAACGGCTACAAGCGTAAATAAGAAGGCAAAAAAACCAACCAGATTCCTGGTCTTACTCAGTATAATTGTTTTTTCTGATATTCTCTCTTGATCCTGCATTTTTTATTTTGCCACCTGCTTTATATAGATGCGAACCCTCATTCCTGGAATCATCCTGCTTAAATGTATCTCCTGGCCCTTGATGAGAATGGTATGATCAACTGATGGCGCTCCTGTTCTTAGATAAAATTCCCCGATCGCAATGTTCATATCCTTAATAAAGATCCATCCATTTTGTTCGACTATTCTCCCTCTGCCAGGCCAGTGGCCCATCCCCGCTCCGAACATCTTGAAATAGGTCTCTTTAATGATAATCCCTTTTTTCTCATCAGCATAAAAAACCTCATATACCGGTGAGATATCAACTGAGTGAATATATCGCAGAGTAAAGCCTTCTCCAGGTTCTATTGGTACAGATATTAGCTCTTTGCCATTCCCTTTTTCAATTATTAAGAAAAGGGGATCTATTGCTTTTGCTGTAACTGGAGAGAAAAGAAAATACAGTAAAAGGCCAATGGGAAATACTGTCTTCAGGCACCTTGGCATATGGTTTCCGCTCTGCAAAATCCAGAGGCCGTCATTAAAAATGACGGCCTATTATGGAATATTATCTCATTATTTTTTTTGTAACAATCGGTTAGGAATTGTCAATCCCATCTCTTTATAATATTTGATTGCACCTGGATGAAGTGGGATAACCGAATGTTTAACAGCATTCTGAGGTGTGGTGTATTTTGCAAAGGGATGTATCATTTTCAGGTAATCTGTATGCTCAAACACTGATTTAACAAGTTTATAAACCAATTCTTCATCCAGAGAGGCTGTGCATGCTACTGTATTCCACACCGATGGATTAGGAACAGGCTTGTCTTGGCCCTTATAGGTTCCTGCTGGCATCTCAAATGGAGAATAAAAGGGAAATTTTTTACAGATCTTAGCTATATCTGCCTTTGAAAATGGGATAATATAGATATCCCGTGTCATTGACAAGTCCATTACAGACGAGGTAGGTGCCGCAACATCCCATATACCTACATCAATTGTTCCGTCTTTAAGGGCATTTGCATTTTCTGTAAAGGAAAGGCGAAACACCTTAAAGCTTGAATAAGGTATCCCCAAGGCCTCTTGTAAGACCAAATTGGTTTTAAACTCTGTTCCGCTTCCAGGCGCACCCACAGAAACTTTATGCCCCTTTAAATCATAGATAGTTTTGATTCCTTTTCCTTTTAGTGTTACCACATGGTAGTGATGAGGATACATCTGAAACATTGCTAAGATTTTTTGGGGTTTTCCTTTAAACTTACCGATCCCATTATAGCCCTGATAAACGACATCATTCATAGCCTCAGCGATCACAGTTTCACCTCTATGGGCCAGCTTTACATTTTCAACAGAGGCGCCTGTTACCTCTGCAACCGCCTTCACACCTTTTACGTATCTGGTAAAAATCTCTGCCAGGCCTCCACCATAAGGGTAGTACACCCCTCCTGTGCCACCAGTACTAATTGAAATATATCTCGTTTTTGCCTGAGCCAATGTCCCGACCAGCAGAAAGGTGAAGAATGAAATCAAAATTGGTAAAATAATCATTTTGGTATTTTTCATGTTATACCTCCTTTTACTTTATAGTTATTAACCAATTGATATAGTTTTAATAACTACTTCAAGTTTTTTCGGCAATTGGGTCGCCTTTATTACCGGACAAGTAACCACCTTTTCCTGGCCAGGCTTAAGAACCGGTGGTTTCCCTTTCCGTGGGACTAGATGGCCAACAGCCTTTCCTTCTTCAAGGAGAAAAATTTGGACTCTGAAGCGCTGTGCTTTGTCTGAAATGTTCTTTACTCCCACCTTAAATATAACTGCTGGTTTTTTCTTAAATTTTGCCACAGTACATGAAAATGAAGTAATATCAGCCTGGGGAACCACATTCCATGTAATATTTGCTGGACAAGCTACTTGACCCTTAGGAACATATTTTGTTCCTGCACACCCTGCTGCTATCAAAAGAGCCAATGCCCCAAACAAAAGAATTACAATCCTGCCTTTCTTTCTCATTTGACTTCTCCTTTCTGCTATATTTTTTATGGTTATTAATTAAAAAGCTCACCTCCTTCCCCTTAATATTCAAAAAAATTAATACGATACAAAAAAATAATAAATTACTTTCAAAGAATATTGAGCTTTTGTCAAGGTATTTTTGTTTTATGTGTGTAAGATAGGCTATGCATTAACTGCCCTCAGGGAGGATGAGAATGCCGCCCCGGTACAGCAGACTATGTCTACATCATGCATGAAGGCATGATCAAAGCGGAGGGAAATCCGGAAGATATAAAGAGTTCTGCGGACATTAGAGAGGCCTATCTCGGGATGTAGCTTTGACTTTACTTGTTCCACTATTTTGCCGTTAACTTCTGATATGCCTCCTGAATATCCTTAAATTTCTTTTCCGCTAATTCCTTGAACTCCTCTCCCAGATGATCAACCTTGTCAGGATGGTATTTGTTAGCCAATTTTCTGTAGGCGCTTTTAATCTCACCCGCTGAGGCGCCCCTACTTACTCCTAAGATAGTATACGGGTCACGACTTGAAAACCTTTCATCTTTTTGAGTATGGTTTTCATTGTAAGTTTTACTCTGGCTCCCCTGCCCTTCTTGGCGATAAGTACTCTCATATCTTGCCTTAGCCTTTGCAGGCCGATAGTAAAAGTGATACCAGTAAAGGGCTCCCAATATTATTAAATCATCAATCCATCCCAGGCCTGCAAAAAAATCAGGCAGCAGATCATATGGGGAAATAATATAAAGTATTAAAATTACATAGATAAGGTATTTCATCATGGAAAAATTCTTTACTATTCAGCCACCACGACACGAAGTCACTAAGATTAGCAACTTAAAATTGATAATTGATAATTTTTCGTTGACAATTTAATTCACTTTGTGTCTTGGCGACTTAGTGGCAGAGTATTTACAAAAATGCTTATTTAAAAGTTTATCCTCGTGCCAACACTATTGAGAACGAAGGATGAAGGGAACTCCTCTGAGAATCTCTTAATTGCCTCCCATCCTGTACAATGCATCGGGACGATAACCGCGGGATTAATTTTCTTAAACTCAATAATTGTCTTTTCTATTATAGGCTCAAAAATGGGGCCTGACAGATGAAAACCACCCAAAACAGCATGAATGTTATCAATGCCTGTTATCTTTCTGGCATAAAAAACAGTATTGATGATGCCCGCATGACCGCATCCGGAAATTATCACTAACCCCTTATCTTTTACCTTTATTACAAGGGACTGATCATCGAGTATCATGTCTGGTTCTATCTTTCCATTCCTTTCCATAGAGGCATTAGGTAGTCCCTTTTCAAACTCTGTTACCCTTTCAACCTCTCCTGTTACCGCTATCATGTTATCTGTCAGTAAAGATGGGGATTTCTCTTCAACTATCTTAAGGTCAGTATTTTTTTCTATATCCTCTCTGATAAGGGTTTGGGGGAATATAAGTTTTCTTCCATCATCGAGCCCGAAGAAACGGGGAGAAATAAAGGCATCAGGATGAAGTATTAAGGGAATAGATTTATCCAGGCTCTTCGCTATAGGATAAAGCGCACCAGAATGATCCATATGGCCATGGCTGAGGACAATGGCCTCTATTTGTCGTGGATCCACTCCCAAAATCTCCATATTATGGGGTACTCCAATCTTAGTATACCCACAATCAAAGAGAATACAGTGAGATTCCTTATCTCTTTTTACTGTAATCATGAGAGAGAGACCATGCTCGGCCAAGAGAGCATCATCGGGTATATTTCCTTTTATTGCAAGTGGAGGACGTGTAACCCCAGGGGCGTTTCTCAGAAGAACATCGGTATAGTTATCCATAATGGTAGTTACCTCAACGCTGTCAACCTCTTTCAATTCATTTGCTACATCAGTTGCCATTTTTCCTTCTCCTTTCTTAAAAAGCCCTATTCCAGGCTTCTGTTTTTTTGGAGGTACCAATAATAATATTTAGAATTATTCTCAATTATACTCTAAAAATACTTGTATCACAACTTTTCTGTGCCCATTTAGTAATTTGAGGTTTGGCATGCCTTTCTACAAATTCTGCTCTCAAGAAAATGGATTGTCTTTGCTAAAATCAGGGATTAAATGTTCCTTGGAAGTAGAGGGTTCTGTTTGCATATAGATATTTTCAAAACCTAATTCCTCTGCCCTAGCCAGAACCATATGATATTCATCTTTTGAAATTATCCTATTTATTTCATCTGGAAGATTATTGCATGGGTAAAACTGGCTCATCAGACTTAAATAAACTTTGGTAGAAATATTAGTTGCAATCCATTCCAATATTGTGCATGACTCTTGCGTATGCCCCGGTAAAATCAAGTGCCTTATAATGAGGCCTTTTTTTGCATTTCCCTCATTATCAATTTCTACGTTTCCTACCTGCCTGTACATCTCTTTTATAGCCTCCATAGCCCTTTTAGGGTAGTCAGGGGCATTAGAAAATCTAAGCGCTGAATCTTCCCTGATATATTTCAAATCAGGCAAATAAATATCAATAATCCCATCAAGTTTTGAAATAGTTTCATATGACTCATAAGCGCCTGTATTATAAACAATAGGGATATTTAACCCGAGAATAAAAGCCCTTTTCAATGCCTCAAGAATAGGCAGAATAAGATGGGTAGGGGTAACTAAATTTATATTTAAAGCCTTTTTTTCTTGAAGATCCAGAAAAATAGAGGCTAACTTATCAAGTGAAACGCTAGTTCCATAGACTTGCCAGCTAATCTGGTAATTCTGGCAGTAAATGCATTTCAGATTACAACCAGCGAAAAATACAGCCCCTGATCCGGAAAGCGAAGACTTTGTTTGTAGATTCTTTTTGTAATCATAATAGCCGCTCAGGCATGGTTCTTCTCCGAAATGAAGGCAATAGTGAGCCACAAAAGTACGATTACCTACTCCACAGAAACCGATTTCGCCCTTATCTCTATTTACATGGCACATTCTCGGGCATAAATGGCAATCAGCTCTGTTGTCAGAAAGCGAGTCTATGGCATTTTTAATGAGGCGTATTTTTTGATCCCTTTTTTGCATTGACAGAAACATAGTGATTTTGTAATGTCACGTGAAATGAGTGAAAACCTACCTTATTTTAAATGCTTTACAATAACAAAGCCTTCAATCTCAAAGGATATTTTAAATAATTGTAAATCTTCGCCCGGCAAGGACAAAAAATGAAAATCAAATTCTGGGGAACGAGAGGATCTACACCGGTACCAGGTAAAGATACCATTATCTACGGAGGAAATACAACCTGCCTGGAGATGGATCTTATGAGTGGAAAAAAGATAATAATAGATGCTGGAACAGGAATTCGAGCTCTTGGCAATGAATTGGAATCTCATAAAGAAAATATAGATATATATCTTCTTATTACCCATATTCACTGGGATCATATTCTTGGTTTTCCTTTTTTTTCGCCAATATATCAACCCTCAACCAAAATCCAGGTTGATGGATACAATTTATGCATGAAGGGTCTTAGATACAGTTTTGACAATAAAATGGGAGATGGCTTTTGGCCAATCAGGTTTGAGGAACTCAGCGCAGACATACAATTTATTGACAAATTGAAGAATGGCTCCCTTGAAATTGATGGCGCTCTCATAGATACTGTTCCCTTGCGTCACCCCCAAGGAGGATTAGGGTTTCGGTTTCGTGAGGAGGGCAAAACCTTTGTGTTTTTGACTGATAATGAGCTTGATGTAGCTGACAAATCATTCAGTGATTATATTGCCTTTTGTAAAGAGGCAGATATCCTTATCCATGATAGCCATTACACACCTGAGGAAATAACCAAACATAGGGGGTGGGGTCATTCAGATTATCAATCAGCAATTGATCTTGCCCTGAAGGCTAATGTGAAAAAACTTGTCCTTTTTCACCATGCGCCAGAGAGAAAAGATAGCGATATGATTAAATTAACGATTCTCTGTCAGGACTTAATTAAGGAAAAAAATGCAGATCTGGAGATAGAGACAGCTAAAGAAAATTCCGTGCTTGTGCTTTAAAAATTGGTAAGCGTTCACAGGTTCAGAGTTCAACGTTCAGGGTTATGGAGTTTGGATACAAGGATGCAACCCTTGAACCTTTGAACCTTTGAACCCGTGAATAGTTACAAAAATTGTAACCATGTTTTTTGGGTTTATTTCACTCCCTTTATACTTCAGACATCATACTTGATAGTCCGGATAGCAATTCCAGGATCCTCTCTGCCTTATCCGGATCTATTGTCCCTACCCCGCAGGCGGGCGTAATAATTGACCTTTCAGCCGCTGTATTTCTATCGATGCCCCACTCATAAAATTTAGTAAGTCCTTTTTCTAACTGCATTTTCAAACCATCAAGTGTTTCCTCACCAGTAAAGGAAGTGGTAGGGACTACTCCCCATGCAACTGTACCGCCATTTTCAAGAAATTTTAGAATTTCCTCTTTATAGAGTAAAAAATAATCCATATAATCAAATGCATCAAAATTTACTATATCAACACCTGTTTCAATTATCATTGACCAATCTGTATTTCCACAGCAGTGGATTCCAACTAATACATCACTTCTTGATCTTAGATACTCTATAACCTCTTGTAAAAGCCTGATAACCTCTTCTCTTTGGATAGGCGTAAAGGCAGAGCCAAAACCGGAAAGGTATGGTTCATCTATAAAAATTATAACCTGCTTGTCTGATAAAGACATCTTATTAACAATCCATAGAGCCTTAATCGCTAATCCCTTTACTATCGTGTCCATAATTTCGTTATTGTAAAGGGCAGATTTCCCTTTTGCATCTATAAGGCCTCCAGCAAAGGTAATGGGACCTACTATTTGCCCCTTGATAAAAGGCCCGTAACTCTTTGGATCTTTTTCAATCAATTCTAAAAGTTTATAAAGACCAGCTGCATATTCAGGACTGACAGCAAAATAATCTGTATCCTCGGCCATAAAATGTTCATAAAAAGAGATAAGTTCATTATCTTGTGTGCCTGCAGTGTTGATGTACAGGGACTTTTTCTTTAGATCCATTTCAATTCGTGGAAACCTTTGACTTGCCTGGATAGTCATATCTTCAAAGGGGCTTCGTTTAACGAACTGAGGCCAAAAAGGTATGTCCGGAAAAGTCTTAAGGATGTGCTGGCAGGTTGTATCTACATCCAGGAAAGGCACGCTACCTACACCTGTAGCCATAAAATTGAAGGCAAAGCTTTTTTTCAATTGTCTCCCTGCCCTACCCTCTCAATGTACTCTTTTGAGCGTGTGTCGATCCTCACTGTGTCTCCGATATTGATGAAAAGTGGCACCTGGATAACGCCTCCTGATTCGAGCGTGGCTGGTTTGCCACCTCCGGTTACTGTATTCCCCTTAATTCCCGGCTCAGTTTGGGTAACCGTCAAATCAACAAAATTGGGGAGCTCAACATCCATTATACTGTCGTTATATATAAGCGCCTTGACATTTGTGTTTTCTTTTAAAAAAAGTTTATTATCTTTTAACTGTTCAGCTGATAAAAAAATCTGTTCAAAGCTTTCGGTATCCATAAAACAAAACTCTCCTTTGTTCTGGTAGAGATATTGCATTTCTTTTTCCTGTATATTTGGGGGTGTAACCTTTTCTCCAGCTCTAAATGTTTTCTCCAAAACCTGTCCGGTGATCATATTCTTTAGTTTTGTCCTCACAAATGCGCCGCCTTTGCCTGGTTTTACATGCAAAAACTCTATCACGGTAAATGGCTTCCCATCCAATTCTATCTTTAATCCTGTTCTAAAATCTGCTGTTGAGTACATTGATCTCTTTCCCTCTTTTTCTTTATCAAGTAGTTGATTGGTAGCAAGAAAACCACTGAACTGTTAAACAAATTTGGTGTGCCACAATCAAGAGATTTAAGTCTGACTTGAAAGGCTTATAACCTTTTCCTTCTCTAAATTAGTAAGCCACCTTTCTAAGATTCCTATCAGCGTTATTGTCTTTTCTTTTAGTATTGCCTTTTTAGATCTCTCAGATTCTTTATTTTCCTTTATTTCTTTTAATTCTTTGAGCCTATTTTTATATTTTTCATCACCAGGAAAATCCTTAACGACCTGTGTATATATCTTGATTGCCTCTTCTAACTCTCCCTGTTTATAATAAATCTCTGCCAATGTTGATGTTGGAAGAATTGACACTTCTTCTTTTGGAGGAGCGCTCAATTCAGATAAAAGCTGAGCTGCATCGTGATCATTGCTATGGTGCGCCAAATAGAGCTTTAAGGAATTTATTGCCTTTTCAGCCATACCTTCTTTTCTAAATAGCTCAGCTTGAAGTTTAAAAACTGAAGACAACTCATCAATATGTTGGGATATTTTTTCCAATTCAACCTTTGCAAGTTCGATGGATCCCTGTTCAAAATATGTTTCTGCTAAAAGCTTTCTTATGTTAATATCATCGGGGAAAGATTCCAATGCCTTAAGGCAAGCTTGTATTACTTGTTCAGGTTTAGCTTCCTTCTTTAAGATTTCAAGAAGGATGAGTCTTGCCCTTGGTGTTGCTATTTTGTCTACAATTTCATCATAGATTCCATTGAATGTGGTCATATCTCATTCCTTTTTTATTTAGCCCTATTTCTCTTTCTTAGTTCCTTTTTTAGCATTTTTTAGCGCTTTTTTAAAGCGGTATACGATTTCATTGTCTTTTACCATTCCCAATTGCTCTCGAGCCACTGACTCAAAATATTTACTGTCTTCCTTAAGTCGTCTGATTTCATCAGCAAGTAACCTGTTTTTTTCTTTAAGATCCTTTAAAATAGCTAAACATGTTTCTTTTTCTTTTTGCATTTTATGCAGATCTATTAATCCATGCCGTCTAAAAGTTAGCCAGGTTAAGGAAATGGCGGCAACAAAAGAAAAAATTACAATATAGGTAAACAAATTTTTTTTAAAAAACGCCAAATTTACAATACCCTCTCTTCCCTCCACTGGGCGGCTATCACAATGGAGTTAATTCCTGCTTTCTTGGCTAAATCCATTATCCTTACAACATGGCCATGTGTAACATCTCGATCGGCATTTAGAATAAGATTGATCTTTTTTTCTTTAGAGAGATCTTTAAGTCTAAGATAAAGTTCCCTTAAAGTTACTTTTTTCTTCTGGAGATAACAGTTTCCTTTTTTATCTAATGCTACTGCTATAGTATTTATTGCTCGATCTGATCCTCTTTCTGAAATATCAGGCAATTTAATATCAATTCCTGATATAATGTCAAAATGAGAAGTCAGCATAAAAAAGATAAGGAGTAAAAACACAATATCAATTAAAGGAGCAATACTTACACCAAGACTAATTTCTTCTCTCTTTGGCTGACTAAACCGCATTATCTTTGGTACTCTCCATGGTGTCCACAAGCCTGATGGAGCTTTCCTCCATTTCAAAGATAAGGATCTGGGCTTTATCTAAAATAAAACGATAGGCAACCAATGTGGGTATAGCCACTAGAAGGCCTGCAGCCGTTGTAATTAAAGCCTCAGCAATGCCTCCCGCAAGAGGTGCAGGGCCATCAACCCCGTAGACAGAGATAGCATTAAAGGTTTTTATCATACCAGAAACAGTGCCAAGCAAACCAAGTAATGGAGAGAGATTCGCAATGGTTAATAGGACTCCTATGTTTCTCTCTAATATAACACCCTCTCTCCTTCCCTTCTCTTCGATGGCCTCTTTAACCAGCCACATCCCTCTTCCTGTGTTCTTAAGGCCAGCGAGAAAGGTTCGAGCAATTGAAGAGCTATTTCCTTTGCAAAGAAAGATTGCATCTGCAATCTTATTGCGCTGCACGAGGTCTTCTACCTTAATAATAAAATCCTTTGGTATAATCAGTTTTCTTCTCAATACCCACAATCTCTCCATAAAGATAGCAAGGGCAACAACAGAACAAAACACTATTGGATACATGAATGGACCACCTTTAATAAGCAGATCAATCAATCTTTTCCTCCCGGTATATATGCTTCCAAAGTGATTAAATAATGCTCATATAAAAGTTATTAATAAAATACCCTTTACAAACCTTAAAGTCAAGAACACCCTTGCATGGAAATTTATTGGGATGCAGTGGTGGCGTTTGTCAAGAATCCGGGGCTTCCGCCAACCAATAATGATGCCCAACGTGCATTGAGGCATGCGCTAATTTCAAGGCGGATCAGCTTTGGTGCCCGCGCTACTGAAGGTAGTCGAGCATATACTGCCCTATTAAGCCTCATTGAAACATGCGGGTTGCGCAATCAAGATCCCTGGCAGTATATCGCTCAAACGATAGCCATTGGCAGAAAAGGCCTGGCTTCTTCCATAACCCCAGGGTAGAAATAGAAGGGGGAGTGAAGGGTTACGTCTCGAGTGTATTGCAGTCTGTCCCATTGGTTTCGATAAATCAGATGATTCCCGTTAGCAAAGAAAAGGGAACTATGATAAAATATAAAGGAGAATATTGGAGCAAATTTGCCTGTACGTACAGTGACGATATATTTACTCAGATTCTAATATAATAAAACGGGTCATTTAGAGAGAAACTGTTAAGGGCAGGATGTATTATTTATATATAGCAACAGGATTTGCATTATTACTTTCTTTCATTGTAAACCGCGAGAAAACCTTTAAAGCGATTAAAATAGCGGTCAGGAGATTTGTAACTATTTTGCCAGCCTTTTTGGGTATGCTTATTCTTGTCTCAATCGTCCTTTTTCTCATCCCGGATAAAATCATCTTAAATTATCTCGGGAAAAACAATATATTCATCGGGGTTCTCTTTGCCTCCCTTTTTGGCTCCATAACATTGATGCCCGGGTTTATTGCCTTTCCATTATGTGGCATTTTATTAAAAAAGGGAGCGCTATATATAGTTTTATCTGCTTTTTCAACAACTTTAATGATGGTAGGGGTTCTCACGTATCCAATAGAAAAGGAGTATTTCGGGGTACGATTAACCATATTAAGAAATATAATGAGCCTGTTTATCGCTTTTGTTGTGGCTCTGATGACCGGTATTTTCTTTAGAGAAATTTTTTGATGAAACGGAATGATAGCATTAAAATCGCTGGCATAGCAGGGTATCTTCTTTTCTTAATTCTTTCTTTTGCGTGTGGATTCAACCCTGGGAAAGAAATTGGCCATAATTTTCTCTCTTTTTCTATAGATATGCTTAAGCTATTACCCTGCGCTTTCATTTTAATAGGCCTTTTTGAGGTATGGGTAAAAAGAGAAACAGTTGAAAGGCATTTTGGTGAAGAATCTGGTATCAGAGGCTATATATGGGCGTTGCTCCTTGGTGGAACCACAGTCGGTGGTTTGTATGTCTCCTTTCCAGTTGCGTATTCCCTCTATGGGAAAGGCGCAAAACTTGGTATTATCCTCACCTATATTGGGGCTTCAGGGATATGTAGAGTCCCGATGGCGATATTTGAGACATCTTTTATGGGGATAAAATTTACAATAATTAGGCTAATGGTGTCTATACCCTTAGTGATTTTGACTTCAATAGCATTGGGTGATTATTTGGTAAAAAGGAACTATAAACCTGTAAAGGGCAAATAAAGGGAAGGTTGAGAAGAACAGACTATTCAAAAAACCGGCAGAGGACACTGTTAATAAGCCCGTAAATATCTATTCTGTTGGAGGGAAGTCCTTAAGCGCTCCACATGTAATCAGGGCATTGATGACCTCACACACTGGTAGTCCGACCACATTGGTGTACGATCCATTGATTTTTTCGATCATAAAAGAACCAATCCCTTGAATAGCATAGGCACCTGCCTTTCCAAAAGGTTCATCTGTGTTAATATAGGCCTCAATTTCGATATCACTCAATTCTTTTGTTTTTACCTTTGTCATAACCGCTTCAAGGTGCACTAATTTTTTTCCTGGATCATGAATACAGAACCCGGTAATTACATCATGTGTCTTTCCTTTTAAAAGATGGAGCATAGCTCGACACTCCCCAGGATTCTTTGGCTTACCAAAAATGGTCTTATTTATTACCACTATCGTATCGGCACCAAGTATCCAGCGATTTTTATAAGCGTGCTGCACTGATTCAACCTTTCGTGTGGCAATATGACAGGCAATATCTGCGGGTTGTGTTTCTCCGCAAATGGTCTCTTCAATCGTGCTTTTAGCTGGCTCAAAGGGAATACCAATCTGCTTAAGAATAGCTTTTCGCCTGGGTGAGATTGAAGCCAGCACAAGCGGATTATTCTTATTAATAGGATGGTATATCATCATTCAGGAAAAGAAAGGTTAAACAATTGGCAGACATTTTTACTTGTTTGAGACGATATTTCCTCAAAAGAGACGCCTCTTAGCTTTGCTATTTTTTGCGCAGTATGAATAATGTAGGATGGTTCATTTCTTTTGCCTCTGTATGGTGTAGGGGTAAGAAAGGGGGCGTCTGTTTCGAGAAGCAAGCTATTCAAAGGAATGTTTCTCGCAACATCCTGGATCTGGCTCGCATTCTTAAATGTTACAGTACCAGGAATAGAAATGTAATAACCCATATTAATAAACGTTTTTGCCAGTTTGTAGTCCCCTGAAAAACAGTGTATCATGCCGTGCAGCCCGTTTTTTTTGAAAGAGGAGAGTATTTTTAAGGTCTCTGCGTGGGCTTCCCTGTCATGAATTACAACAGGAAGATCAAGAGAGATAGCGATGGCAAGCTGTTGTGTAAACACCTCTATTTGTTTTTGCCTGGCTGAGCGGTTGCGGAAAAAATCAAGCCCTATTTCACCGATGCCAATAATTTTATCTTGTTGGGCTATCAATGATATTTGCGCAAGATCATTTTTATTCGCATTATCAGCATTGTGGGGATGAATTCCTGCTGTGGCAAAAATAGAGGGATAGCGAGTGGTTAATTTCACTGCATTACGAGAACTTTTAATATCAATGCCCACAGTAATTATACGCCGTACATCAGCAGATAATGCCCTATCAATAACCTGATCCCTATCCGAATCAAACTGCTTCATATCCAAATGCGCATGAGAATCAATTAACATGACAAGGTACAAAATTAAAGTGTGCTAAAATTACACAGAGATCTACTTTCGTAAATTTAGGTATTTTCGAGGCTTATATTCTTAAGTGATTGGGTGTATTTTTTCAAATGAAAAATGACATTAAATAATCTGGAAAAAATGTAAAATATATGATAAAAAAAACTGTTTCATGTAAAAGGTGAAAGAGATGGCGCTTCCTAAAAAACAAGAAAAAAAAGAAAAAGAGAGCGATGTAGAAGCCTTAGAGAGAGAGCTTCAATTTAGCAAAAAACTTAATTTTATTACGAATAAAATAAATGCCTCCAGGGATATTGATGATATATTGATCAATTTGAGGGAAAGCATTCTCTCTGTCTTTGATGCCGACCGCATAACCATATATGTAGTGGATGGTGTTAACAGACAGATTGTTTCAAGATTTAAGACAGGTGAAGAGGTAAGCGAAATAAGAGTCCCAATTAATAATAAAAGCCTTTCAGGTTATTGTGCTAGATCAGGCAAAATGGTAAATATTGTAAATGCCTATGATAATAACGAATTGAAACAGATAAATCCTGAACTGTCATTTGATAGGAGCTGGGATGAAAAAACGGGTTATAAAACGGAACAGGTGTTAGTCGCACCTATTAAGTTTCGTAAATATCTATTGGGCGTGGTTCAACTTATCAATAAGAGAGGTGGCAAACATTTTACATTGGAAGACCAAAGGTCTGCCACAGAGATAGCGAAGGTCTTAGGGATTGCCTTTTATAACCACCAGCGGCTCAAACAACATACTAAAAAGTCAAAATTTGATTATCTTATCACTAATAATATTATTAACCACAAAGACCTGGAGCAAGCTATGGCTCTGGCACGAAAGACAAAGAGCAGCGTTGAGACCGTTCTTATGAATGATTTTCATGTAACAAAAGAAGATATAGGAAAGTCTTTAAGCATGTTTTTTAACACACGGTTTATACCATATGATGAAAGAATGGTTATCCCTGGACAGTTGCTTAAAGGCCTCAGGCCAACGTACCTGAAAAAGAATCTCTTTGTTCCTGTGGCACAATCTGATTCAAAGATAGTAATAGCAATGGAAAACCCCAATTATTTACCCGGGCAAGACGCAGTGAAGGGTCTCATTTTCGGTAAAGACTTTGAATTTTGTGTCTCGTTACGAGAAGATATTATTAAAATGATTGACCATTTCTTTGATATCAAGCGATCGAGTATTATGGATGGGTCAGGAGGAAGTATCGAAGAAATTCTCGGGCAATTAGATAGTGGTGAAGAGGCATTGGATGAAGAGCTTGAAGCCGTAACTGAAGAAGATGGGGCAATAGTGCAATTAGTAAATAAGATGATTATCGATGCCTATAATAGGGGGGCCTCTGATATCCATATAGAACCCAGGTTAGGCAAAGCAGATGCCGTAATCAGATTCAGGGTTGATGGATTGTGCCAGGTCTACCAGACTATACCGTATACGTATAAGTCTGCTATAACTTCACGGATAAAGATCATGAGTTCTCTTGATATTGCGGAACGGCGTCTTCCGCAGGATGGCAAGATACCATTTAAAAAATATGCCCCGCTTGATATTGAATTGAGGGTAGCCACCATCCCAACTACAGGAGGAAATGAAGATGTTGTCATGAGGATACTGGCTGCAGGTGAACCTCTGCCCTTGGATAAGATGGGTATGAACGAGAGAGATTATAACGAATTCCTTGCCATGATAGAGAAGCCTTATGGCATAGTGCTTGTGGTGGGCCCTACTGGTAGCGGGAAAACTACCACACTCCATTCTGCCTTGCATTTTATTAACAAACCTGAGACAAAGATCTGGACTGCAGAAGATCCAGTGGAAATCACACAGGAAGGTCTTCGACAGGTTCAGATGCTGCCAAAGATAGGACTAAATTTTGCATCCGCTATGAGAGCCTTCTTGCGGGCGGATCCAGATGTAATCATGGTCGGGGAAATGAGAGATGAAGAGACTGTTTCCACAGGAATTGAGGCATCTCTTACCGGTCACCTTGTTTTTTCAACCCTTCATACTAATAGCGCTCCTGAAACAATTACTCGATTGCTTGATATGGGAATGGATCCCTTTAATTTTTCAGATGCCCTTTTGGGTATTCTTGCCCAGAGACTGGTGAGAACCTTGTGTAAAGATTGCAAAGAGGCCTACCATCCCTCTAAAGAAGAGTTTGAATCATTGGTCAGGGCATATAATGGTGATTTTGATGCCTTGAAAATTTCATATAACAAGGATCTAAAACTTTATAGGGCCAAAGGCTGTCAAAAATGTCAGAATACCGGTTATAGGGGGAGAACAGCGCTTGTTGAAGTATTGGCTGGAACGACTAAAATGAAGTCTCTGATTCAAAATAAAGCTAAGATGGAAGATATTAAGGAACAAGCTATAGCTGATGGAATGAGAACCTTGATGCAAGATGGGATAAGAAAGATATTCCTTGGTCAAACCGATCTTATACAGGTAAGAAAGGTTTGTATATAATTATTAAGGAAAGTTTCCAGGATGCATCAGGCCAGTAGTTTCTTTTATGCGCATCATAATATTCATATTTTGCAATGCATTGCCTGCCTGACCTTTCACTAAATTATCAATCATGCTGATTACGATCAATTTCCCTGTTCTTGAATCTATAGTGAGTGAGATATTACAGAAGTTGCTTCCCCTCACATCCGTGCTACTTAAAACCTCTCCATGGCTAAATATTCGGATAAATGGCTCCTGGCCATACATTGTCTCATAAGCCTCTCTCAAGTTTTCCATATTTG
>QMLT01000004.1 GCA_003646875.1 Deltaproteobacteria bacterium | reverse complement strand
TTCATGTTGTGGTGAGCCGGTTATAGAAGGGAGGCTGATTGAGCAAAATGGTGAACTATACTGCATTCCTTGCTTTAAGAAGATTAAGGGGGATTATGTGTGTTGAACTGTATAATGAGAAAAAAGGGAAACAACAAGAAAGGAGAGCTTGTCATGGATATTACCGAAAAAGCCACGGAAAAAACACAATGAGGATCATTTGGAGGAATACGGTTACTCAAAAAAACTCTTGACTTGGCGGAGTTTCTGAAGTAATAAGACTTACTTGATAGGAGCGGCAGAAGCCGTTCATATAGGCTCTAAATTACGAGAGGTACCAAGGCCCCTTACGTAGAGGGGGCCATAAAAATAGCAAGCTCCGCTTCGAGCGGAAAAGACTGATTCGAAAAAGGCCATGAAGGTCCATACTCCCTGAATGGGAAGTGCCGTCGTGGCCTTTTTGTTTGAGTGAAGGGAGGTGGTGATGGGAAGATATCTAACAAAGTAGGCATAATCAATTTTGCGGGAAGGCAGACTTAACCAAGCCATGGTTTTTCCGGCTGCCTTCCCGGTGAAGACCCCTTGAGAGGATGCTTCAAATCTTATATACCACTGAAGCCTTTTCACGTCAAACATGATTATTTTGTCTGGCGACCTCTAGGGGATAAATAATCTAGCCATTTACTAAAGTTATAGGAGGTATGTGATGAAAGGTTTACGATTTGTTGTTATTTTGATAGGAATGATTGCTCTGTTTTTATCCCAGGTGAGCTGGGCAGAGGAGAAGGAGACAGGAGTCATTAAACTGGAAGAGATAGTTGTGACAGCAACTAAAACAGAAAAAAAGGTTGAAGATGCTCCTGGCAGTGTGACTATTATCTCCAAGGAGGAAATTGAGCGGCGTAATATCAAGACAGTGGATGAGGCCCTTTCAGAACTCAAAGGTGTCTTTACTAAACGAAACAAGGGATTGATGGATAGCACAAGCTCTGTAAGACTAAGGGGCTTCAAAGGTGATCAGTATACATTAATCCTTTTGGACGGTCAGCCTTTAAATGACGCCTATACCGGCGGATTGGAATGGGGAATGTTGCCGGTAGATAATATCGAAAGGATAGAGGTCATCAGGGGTGCGGCATCGGCCCTTTTCGGCGGTAATGCAATGGGTGGTGTAATTAATATCATTACCAAAACCCCTGAAAAGTTGGAGGCCAGCGCCACTGGAGGATATGGCACTGATAATACTCGTCATTACCGGGTCAGTGTTGGAGATCGCTTTTCGGATAAACTCAGTCTGCGTATAGGTTATGAGGGGGAATCAACCGATGGCTATCCGACTGCACCTGTACAAAGGACGATAAAGTCAGGCACTGGAACCGAATCTGGTGGCTATCCAATGAATGACAAGTACGGCGAACCAACAAAGTGGGTTGTGGGCGATAAAGGTGACAATTCAGCTGAGAAACGTAACATCAATGCCAAGGCAACCCTTGATTTTTCTGATATAGGAAGCCTTTCCTTTACAGCCGTATCAGGACGTCACGAGTATGACTATGGCCCACCTAATACCTATATAGCCACATTTACAGGGTCTGCCATAGCAGGGCCAGGTAAAAAAGCAGATTTTAAACCAAATCATTTCATAAGTTATACAGGTATTGGAAGAAATGAAACCGATATATACACAGTTGCCCTTAGAGGTTCCTTTGGATCGATGCAGCTCAATGCTCAACTGGGAACGGTAAGAACAGATGACCGCTATACCCTTGAGACTGGTGGTTCAACAAAAACATATTATGATTCACCTGGTAGTCTTAAATTGACTGAAACTGAGGCCTGGTTCTCGGAACTTAGGGCAGATATGCCTATAGGAGAGGATCATCTTTTAACGATTGGCCTTTCTTATCGAACAGATGACTCAGATACCAACGATTATGATATTCCCTACTATAGAAGTTATGAGGGCAAAAGTGACAGCACTTTTTATTCGGGTGGAGAGGATAGGATCTGGGCTATATTCTTTCAGGATGAATGGAAAATTATCAAAAAGCTTACATTTTATTTAGGGGGCCGTTATGATGCATGGAAGGTTTCAGATGGGGCCTCCGGGGTCCCTGGCTCTGAAACCACGTATGATAGCAATACGGATTCCGAATTCAGTCCTAAGGCAGCTGTAGTCTGGAAGGCTCTCCCTGATACAACATTAAAAGGCTCTGTTGGTCATGCCTTTCGAGCCCCCAATCTATATGAACTTTATCGAACCTGGACATCCTGGGGATGGGAATACCGGAGCAATCCAAGTCTGAATCCCGAAACGGTCTGGACCTATGAGGCGGGAGTGGATCAATATCTGTTTGACAGAAAGACCAAGCTATCCCTTACAGGATTTCGAAATGATATTAAAGACTTGATCTACTATAAAATTGATAACACAGCCAAAACCAAAACACGCATGAATGCCGGTAAGGCACGTACTTATGGATTGGAATTTGAGGCCTCTCAGGAAATTACCAGATGGCTAAAGGCCTGGGGCAATTTAACCTATATCAGCGCCAAGATCACGGAGAATCCCCTTGATCCCACGACAGAAGACAAAAACGTGACTGGCATTCCCAGAACAACTTACAATATAGGCCTTGATGCAGAACACAAGTGGTTCAAGGGGAGCCTCGTTGGCCGCTATTTTAGCAAGATATATAACGATTCAGACAACAAGGATACAGCAGAAGGGGTTTACAAAACCTATGAGCCGGCGTTTTATGTAGATAGCAAGATAACCTTCATGCCATATAAATGGGCCGATATATCGCTCTCTGTGGATAATATCTTCGACGAAGAATATTTTGAATACTACATGCCAGAAGGACGGACTTATTTCTGTGAATTGACTCTCCGGTATTAGTTGTCAGTTGACCGTCGTTTTTTGCTATTTTTTCAATTGAATTGATATGGGCTCATGTTGCGAGTTGTGTGTTCCGGGTTTCGAGTTAGCTCACAACGAAAAACGCTCAACATGCAGCACGCAACAACAACGGACCTCGGTCAACATACAATGGACAGGTTTTATGAAAAAATATGCCATCATAACGTGTGCTTCTGTGCTCCTCTTTTTTTTGTTTGTTTGGGGCGAAGGATTAATCGCTCAAGCAACCAGAGAGGAAAGTATCCGCATAAAGGATGCTACAGGAAGATATGTGGAGATAAGACTGCCGGTCAAAAGGATAGTTGTCCTACCATCCGATGCCCTGGAAATGGTACGAGCACTCGGAGCAAAAGACCTTGTGGTCGGGATAAGTGATGGCATTCCAAAGGAGCCTTTGTTCTGGCCCGAATTAAAAGACAGGCCTGTGGTGGGTAGGTGGTCTGAAGTCAATCATGAACTAATAGCCGAGCTCAAGCCCGATTTGGTGATATGTTATGGTCGCTGGCCTGGCCCAGAGCTGGAAAAAAAACTTACCCCTTTTGGCATCAAGGTGATACGCCTCGATTTCTACAGGATCTGTACTCTTGAAAAAGAGGTAAAAATCTTTGGCCGCATTCTGAACAGGGAAAAAGAAGCCAAAGAACTCACGACCTGGTACCGAGAAAAACTGAACTTGATTCAGGAAGAACTAAAGCATGTGAACCATCGACCCGATGTGTACGTTGAGAGTTACACCCAATACCATACCACGGGACCCGGCTCAGGGGGCCACGAGATGTGCATCATGGCGGGTGGCCGTAATATAGCCTCTAATTTCTCTATACCTTATCCGCAGATAACACCTGAGTGGGTTTTGGCGAAAAATCCCCATGTTATTATCAAGGCAGTCTCTTTCAGCAACTGCTATGCTATGATCGATTCTAGTCTCCTGAAAGGTGTTAGAAACAAGATCATGGCCCGCCCGGCATGGGATAACATTCGGTCTGTACGGGATGGCAAGGTGTATGTGCTTAGTTCTGATATCTGGGCAGGTCCAAGGGTAATTGTCGGGATAAGTTACATGGCAAAATGGTTTTATCCTGATATGTTAAGGGATTTTGATCCGGAAGAGCTTCATGGGGAATATTTGGAAAGATTTCAAGGAATTAAGTATCAGGGGATATATGTATACCCCCAGTGAAGTGCCTAAAGGGCGCTAAAGTTACTATGTAAGCCTATCAACTTTGGGTGGTTAGGAATTAAGGAATTGAGGCTCCGCAGATTACATAGAACTGTTTTTCGATAATCTGCGGGAATAAACGTAATTCGTGGATGGAATTGAGGTATTGATAGCAACTTTAGGCATTTTAGCTCACTTCAAGGCACTTTTCTATAATTACTATAACAGGATATACAATGTTTCTGTGACACAGCTACCAGAAGCAGGGGTTTATTCTGATTAATCAAACCTTCATGCCCCTTAGGGCACTACGAAGGATGAAAATGGTAAGTTTGATAGTATCCTAAAAAGTCCAATATACCCCTTAAACGTCATTCCTGCGAAAGCAGGAATTCAGTTATTTCAAACTTTTATGGACTCCCGCTTTCGCGGGAGTGACACGCTTTTTGACTTTCTACGAAGCCATCAAGTTTATTTTCGGACCAAAGAGGTATCGTTATGAAGATAGTCTCAATTATGTGGAGCTCTTATGCCAACATGCTGCTTCGTGCGGCCAAGAATGTGGCTGAGATTGTGGAGGTCTCGGCCTATTCCTCAAGGGCGCTTGAACAGAAACCGGAAAAGCTTGATGCAGCGCTTGCAGGGGCTGCCAGTGCGGATATCATTTTTCTTTACCGCTCATCCGAAAGGTTCTGGGAGATTATTGAAGATAGATTGAGAGAATTGGGCAAAAATATCCCTATTATCTGTTGCGGACATGATCCTTCTTACTGGACTCTCTCCACAGTCCAACCAGAGATAGTGGCGGCAGCACAATCATACATTGTCATAAATGGTGAGGAGAACTTCACCCGTATGCTCCGCTATATCGCGCGTGAGGTCGGTGGACTTGACATTGAGGTAGAAAAACCAAAGCCGGTTCCCTGGGAAGGCTTGTATCATCCGGAAGCGCCGGTTAGATATTTTGCCACTGTGGATGAATATCTTGAGTGGTATGAGGGATACAGAAAGTCGGAGGTCGGAGGTCAAGAGTCAACGGTTGGGATACTTTTTACCAGGCATCAATGGGTAAACGAAAATCTAGAGGTGGAGAATCTTCTTATTCGTGAACTGGAAAGACTCGGCCTGGATGTTATCCCGGTTTTTTCATATTCAGTCAAGGACAAGGAGCGTGGGTGCAAAGGAAGCGGAGAAGTGGTTTGTGAGACTTTTTTACGTTCGGACGGGACACCGCGCATTGCTGCAATGATAAAGCTACAGAATTTTTTCCTTGAAAGCAGCCGTGAAAAAGGTCGCGACAATAAAGAAGTGGCAAGGGATGGTGTAGAAATCTTAAAAAAGCTTGGCGTGCCGGTCTTTTCTCCTGTCACTTCATACTACAAGACCATAGACGAATGGGAGGAATCTCCTGATGGGCTTGGAAGCGGTGTTGGCTGGTCGATTGCCATGCCTGAGTTTGAAGGTGTAATCGAGCCCTTTATTGTCGGGGGCGTGTGTAACGCCGGAGACGGGCTTCAACTCCGGATGCCGATAGATGAGAGGTGCCGCAAGGATGCCCGGCGGGTTGCAAAATGGGTGCAGTTAAAGAAGAAACCTCCGGCAGAGCGAAAGGTTGCCTTTATCCTGCACAACAATCCTTGCGCCTCGGTTGAGGCTACGGTCGGCGGCGGTGCGCATCTTGACACCCTCGAGAGCGCTGCCAGGATAATGGGCCGGATGAAAGAGGCGGGATATGCGGTTGATCCTCCTGAAAACGGCAAGGAACTTATCGATACTATTATGGAGAGAAAGGCCATTTCTGAATTCAGGTGGACTACTGTGGATGAAATCGTCAAAAAAGGAGGCGTCTTAGCACATGTTTCGGTTGATGAGTATAAAAAATGGTTCGACATGTTTCCGGAAAAAGTAAGAGACAGGATGTCAGGGGCATGGGGGTATCCCCCGGGAGAAGAGGTAAACGGCGTCCCCGCCGCCATGGTATATAATGGCAAAATTCTGGTTACAGGGGTTGAATACGGTAATGCAGTGGTCTGCGTCCAGCCGAAACGAGGCTGTGCAGGGCCGAGATGCGACGGCCGGGTATGCAAAATTCTTCATGATCCTGATGTGCCGCCGCCTCATCAGTACGTAGCTACCTATCGTTATCTACAGGATACCTGGGGAGCTGATGCCATTGTTCATATAGGAACACATGGCAACCTTGAGTTTTTGCCCGGTAAATCGACCGCTCTTTCCGAATCCTGTTTCCCCGATATAACTATTGGATATCTGCCCCACCTCTATATCTATAATGCAGATAACCCGCCTGAAGGAACAATCGCCAAGCGACGCAGTTATGCGACGCTTGTTGATCACATGCAGACCGTGATGACCCAGGGCGGTCTTTATGAGGACCTGGAGGAACTCGATCGATTCCTGGGTGAATATGAGCAGGTAAAAAATATTGATAAAGGCCGCGGCCATGCCTTGGAGCATCTGATCGACGATTCCTTGCAAAAAACCAACCTTCTGGAAGGGGCAAAGCTCCTGCCGGATGCCCCCTTTGAGGAAAAGGCCAGGGCCGCGCACGATGTGCTCTCTCTGACAAGAAACACCAAAATACAGGATGGGATGCACATCTTCGGCGAGCTGCCGGAAGGGGACAGGCGCGTCGATTTTATCAACTCCATCCTTGCTTATGATGCAGGAGAAGAAGTCTCTCTCCGCAAGCTTATCTGCAGGCTTATGGGTATTGAGCTTGGCGATCTTCTGATAGACCGCGGAGCGTATTCCTCTTTTTACAGTAAAAGTCACGGTGAACTGCTGGAAGAGATCGATTTGCTGGGCAAACGATTTATCAGGCAGGTTCTTTCAGGCGGTGATAACGATTCCGGCCGGGTCCTGAAAGATATTCTGGGCGGATTATTGAGGGATGAGAGTCAGCTGGAGAAAATCGATCCGATTAAAGACAAAATTCGGGATCTGGATACCAGGCTGAATGCCTCAAAGGAGGTTGAGGCCTTGCTTTCAGGTTTTGAAGCAAAATATATTCCGGCCGGCCCTTCGGGCCTGATCACAAGAGGCAGGGATGATATTCTCCCTACCGGGAGAAATTTCTACTCTCTTGACCCACACCGCGTGCCGACTAAGGCTGCCTGGGAGGTGGGAAAAAAGCTGGCCGCAACGGTAATCGAAAAGCATGAAAAAGAGGAGAAAAACACTCCTGAAAATGTGGCCATTTACTGGATGTGCTCTGATATCATGTGGGCTGATGGTGAGGGGATGGCCCAGATCATGTACCTTTTGGGGGTCAGACCGGTCTGGCTTTCAAATGGAAGATTAAAGGGGTTTGAGGTTATTCCGTTAGAGGAACTCAGCAGGCCTCGGATCGACGTGACGATCCGGGTCTCCGGCATCACCAGGGACAACTTCCCGAACTGTATTGAAATTATTGACGAGGCGGTTCAGACCGTGGCCTCTCTGGACGAACCGGATGATATGAACTTTGTCAGAAAACATACGCTGGCCCAAATTGAAGATTCAGGTAAGAATCCGGCATCAGAAAAGGCCTGGCGTGATGCCACGTTCCGCTTGTTTGCCTCAAAGCCGGGCACATACCAGGCCGGCACCCAGCTTGCGGTCTATGCCTCAGCATGGAAGGACGAAAAGGACCTGTCCGATATCTTTGTCTACTGGAACGGCTATGCGTATGGTAAAGGGGTGTTTGGCGAGGAAAAACACGGCCAATTGGCCAGCAACTTAAAAACGGTCGATGTCACCTATAACAAGGTCGTTTCGGACGAATACGATCTTTTTGGGTGTTGTTGCTATTTTGGTGCCCACGGGGGGATGACGGCCGCAGCGAGAAGCATCTCTGGCAGGGAGGTAAAAACCTACTATGGTGATACCCGCGAGCCAGAACATGTGGAAGTAAGAGATATGGCCGATGAAGTAAGGCGAGTTGTTCGTACCAAACTTCTAAATCCCAAATGGATCGAAGGGATGAAGCGCCACGGTTATAAAGGGGCCGGGGATATTTCAAAACGGGTCGGCCGGGTCTACGGCTGGGAGGCGACCACCCGGGAGGTTGACGACTGGATATTCGACGATATCGCCAGAACCTTTGTTTTGAACGAGGAAAACCGCAAGTTCTTTGAAGAGAATAATCCCTGGGCACTGGAGGAGATCGGTCGTCGGCTGCTTGAGGCCGAAAGCAGAGGTCTCTGGCAGGCAGACCCGCAGGTACTGGAAGGTCTCAAGGAACAGTACCTGGAGGTTGAAGGCTGGATAGAAGAAAAAATGGGAGATGTTGAAGGAGACTTCCAGGGCGGTTCAGTGGATATCTTTACATCTGAAGATGTGGAGAACTGGGGAGAGATGACGAATGAGGTAAGAAAAAAACTGGAAGGGATACGATAAAAAGCTGTGAGGCCGTTAATCTTGTGTTGGAACTTAAGTGTTTTTTTTGCTTTGATCAGCTTCTGCCATTGTAAGTGTGAGGCCAAGAGCCTCACTGTGACAGAGACAAATAGAACAACAGAGAATGAAAAAAGTATGTCAACAGCAAAGGTGTTTACCGATCAGGATATGGAGGCATACAACGTGCGAACGCTGGTCGAGCTCCTCAACCTGATCCCCGGTGTAAGCGCCTCTGAAACATCAGTGAATATTCAAGGGAGTTCTTCTAAATCGGTTGCAGTAATAATGGACGGACGGCCTTTGTTTAATCCGGCATCAGGCAAGGTCTATCTGGGAGGGATACCCATTCAGAGCATAAAAGAGGTACGTGTGATCCAAGGGGCAGAAGCTGCTGTCTACGGCGGAAATACCGCAGGTGGGGTGATAGTGATTACATCTAAACAGGGTAAGAAAAAATACGCCAACAAGATTGATCTTGCTTATGGAATGCTGACCACCCAACCTTCCTACAGCCCGGGTGAGGAAATAGACCGTTATGATTTTCTAAAAAAAGGGGAAATTAATCTGGGAACAGAGTGGAACCGCATTGGTTTCTTTATCAATGCACTCTACGAGGATTCAGAAGGGGATCGAAAGAACCGCGATGACCAAAAAAGCGTGGTCAAAGGAAATATGGACTTCCCTCTTTTCTCAACGCTTAAGGGAACGATCTCGGGGATGTACAGTAACAGGGAAAAGGGAAACCCCGGAAAGGAGTATCGCCTCACCCCTGAATCACGTTCTGATACGACTGAATGGGGAAGTTCGGTTATCCTCACTAATTCTTCATTTAAGAGCCGCACTTATGGCAACAGGTTTCACGACGAGGTAATAAATCCACCTTACAATATTGACAATGAGCTTGACAGCCTTGTATTTGGCCAGGAGTTAAACTGGCACGGGAACTTGAAGGGTATCCCAGATATCACACTGGGAGCTAACGCAGAGCACCGAAAGATTGATTCCAATCAGTATGGCAAAAAGGAAGAATCAATAGGGAGCCTGGTCATCTGCAAGGGATTTGATATCACAGCTATTCCACTGAACATCTCTATTGGTATCAAGTCAAATCTTTACAGCGATTTTCCTGTCCAGTACAACCCACAGTTCAATATTGATTATCGGCGTGATCCCTTTTACATCTCTTTTTTAGCTGATCGGGGAACAACACTGCCGACCTTTGAGCAAAGATATTACTCCAGTGCATCACGCCTGGCAAATCCAGATCTTAGCCTTGAAAAAATATATAACCTCAAGCTCAAGTTCAGTCAGAGGGTGGCAAGTAACCTGGACTACAGCATTGTGCCGTTTTACACAAGAATCCGGGACAGGATAGAGTATTATCGATTTTCAGGCTATCCTTATGACCATCCGCTTTACGGAAAGGCCCAGTATCAAAACCTCGATTCGGCTACGTCCAAAGGTTTTGATATCAATGTGACTTACAAGCCGATTAAAGGATTAACGCTGGATCTGTACTACACCTATCTTGAGGCAAAAAACGACAAGACAGGCAATTATCTGTTCCAAAAACCCCTGCATAAGGCAATGTTTAACGTTCGTTATCAGATTGCTAACCTGGTATTGCAGCTTAAGAACATATATGATGGGAGTCGATATGACGATAGCATGAACAGATGGAAAATCGAGGATCGCTACAAACTTGATCTGAAAGTCGATTATACCTGGGAACATTTGAATTTTTACTTCGAGATGCCAAATGCGTTCGATCGCCGCTATGAGGTGTATCGGGGATATCCCGGTGCCCGGCGCTCAGCCCTATTCGGGGTTTACTACAATTTTTAATCTTAAAAGAATAGTTTTTCTGCGATCTCTGTGATCTCTGCGGCGAACGGTCAGGGAAAATATAGGTTTTCAGAAAATCTTTTTGGGGACATAGATTAGCACAGATCGTAATAACATATTAAAATCCGTGTTAACCTGTGTTCATCCGTGTCCAAATTCTTTCCTGAAAGGCTATAGATTGATAAGAATAGATGGTCTCAAGAAAAATTACAAAGATATTCAGGCGCTGAAGGGCGTCACCCTTCACGTTCTTCAAGGCGAGTTATTTGCTTATCTCGGTCCTAACGGCTCCGGTAAGACAACGACCGTAAATATTCTGACAGGGCTAACAGAGCCTTCCGGGGGGATGCATATTTAAACAATTTTCATATTCAAAAAGAACCGGTAAAGGCGAAGTTCCAAAGCGGGCTCGTAACCCAGAGGATAAACCTTGATAATGAACTCACCGTTTATGAAAACTTAGATATCCATGGAAGGCTCTTTCATATGCCCAGAAAAGAGAGAACGAAAAAGATCGATGAGTTACTGGATTACATAGAGATGAGAGACTGCAAAAAGAGTCCCATAAAATATCTCTCCGGCGGTATGAGAAGGCGGGTGGTAACCGCAAGGGCCATGATGCATCGGCCTAAAATTCTTTTCCTTGACGAACCCACTGTGGGATTGGACCCGAACATAAGACGGAAAATATGGTCTTTGATCAAGAAAATCCAGCAAGGCGGGACAACTATCTTCTTGACCACCCATTATATCGAGGAAGCAGAGTTCCTGGCGGACCGAGTCGCTTTTCTCAATGAGGGCAAGATCGTGAAGATCGACACTCCGCAAAGCTTCATGGATAAAATAGGAAAGTGGGCCCTGGATGATATGGTGAATGATAATATCGAGACGATTTATTTCACAAACAGGGATGAAGCAAATAACCATATCGGAAGTCGAAAAGGGAGCTTTACTTTGAGAAGGGTTAATCTAGAAGATGCCTTTGTCTCGCTAATAGGTAAAAAGGTGAAGGATAAATGATACGAGGTTGGTTTGCCGTATATTACAGGGAGCTCTTGATTTTGAGGCGAAAATTCTTCAGGCAGGCTGCATCCATGTCGGTTGCTCCCCTCCTTTATCTTGTCGCCTTTGGGTTGGGTATGGGACGCAACGTTACTATAGATGGGCATTCTTATATGGAATTTTTGGTTCCAGGACTTGTGGCAATGACCAGTATGATCCAGGCATTTGCGATCGGTGTTGAGATTAATGTGGCCCGGTTTTACTGGCATATCTTTGATGAGTTTCAATCGGCTCCTATCCCCAATCTCGCTTATGTACTTGGTGAAGCACTGGCCGGCATCACGAGGGCGTTGCTCTCTTCCACCATTATTCTGATCATTTCCGGGTTGTTTGGCATAGTCCTCTCCTACAACGTGTTCTTCTGGTCAATCATAATCCTGAACAGTTTTGTATTTGCCTCTGTTGCTGTCTGTTCGGCAATGCTTGTCAGATCTCATGGGGATCAGGCGTTGCTTGCAAATTTTATTATAACCCCCATGGCGTTTCTTGGAGGAACCTTTTTTTCTGTTGAAAATTTGCCTTTTTGGACTCAAAAATTATTAAATCTTTTACCCCTAACTCATGCATCTCACGCAATAAGAGATGCTTCTTACGGAAGGATGCCGGACATATTCCCTTATCTCCTTCTCTCAGGAATAGGGATAATCTTTTTCATAGCAGGGATTTATTGTGTTAGTAAAGCCAAGAACTAATTTATAAATGTTTAGTGATTGGGAGGTGGTGCTCAGCTGTATCCTGAATGCTACATTTATCTTCCATATTATAGCTTAAGGTGACTGCTGCCTGCTCCTTTTGAGTTTCGATGAAAAAATATGTTATAAGAACATGCGCTTCAACAATCCTTTTTTGTTTGCTTATTCTGGGTGAAGGATTAATCGCTCAAGCAAACAGAGTGGAAAGCATCAGCATAAAAGACGCTACAGGGCGATTTGTGGAGGTAAGGCTGCCAGTTAAAAAACTGGTAGTCCTAACCTCCGATGCCCTGGAGGTAATCCGCGCCCTCAAGGCAGAAGATCTTGTGGTAGGTGTCAACACTGGTATTGCCAAGAATCCCCTGTTCTGGCCCAAGCTAAAGAACAAGCCGAGAGTTGGTAGCTGGAGGGAGCCCAATTATGAGTTAATTGTCGAATTAAATCCTGATATTGTAATAGGGTATGCCCGACATCCCGGCCAGGATATGGAAAAGAAACTTGCTCCCTTTGATATCACAGTTATACGACTCGATTTCTACAAGATCCGTACCCTATTAAAAGAAGTAGAAATCCTGGGCCGCATTCTGAATAGAGAGCAGGAGGCCAAGCAACTCTCAACCTGGTACCAAAAAAAACTGGATTTTATGCAAGAAAGGTTAAGAGATATCAACAACAGGCCTGATGTGTATATTGAGAGTTATTCTAATTACCATACCACTGGCCCCGGCTCAGGTGGTCATGAGATATGTGACCTGGCCGGTGGCCATAATATAGCCTCTAATTTCTCTATACCTTATCCGGAGATAACCCCTGAGTGGGTTTTGGCGAAAAATCCCCATGTTATTATCAAGGCTGTCTCTTTCAGCAACTGCTATGCTATGATCGATTCTAGTCCTCTGAAAGGTGTTAGAAATAAGATCATTGCCCGGCCGAGCTGGGATAATATCCGGGCCGTACAAGAGGTTAAGGTTTATGTGATGGCAAGTGATATCTGGACAGGCCCAAGGGCAATAATAGGTATAACCTATATGGCGAAATGGTTTTACCCTAATCTTTTTAAGGATCTTGACCCGAAAAAACTTCACAGGGAATACCTGGTAAGATTTCAAGGTGTTAACTATCAGGGTGTATATGTATATCCTCAATTCAAGTGAACTAAAGTGCCTAAAGTGAACTAAAGTGAACTAAAGTTAATGTGTAAGCCTGTCACTTTAGGTATTTAGGAATTGAGGGAATTCGGAAGAACGATCACGGCATTAAGGGATCAGGGCAACTTTAGGCACTTTAAACCTTAGATCACTTTGGGCACTTTTATATGGAAGACATATATCAACGCTATAAAGGTTTTACCGGCAAGAAAGTCTCTTTGATGATTTTTCTGTTAGTAATCTTGTTTGCCGTAGCCTTGATAGCGCTTTCCCAGGGCGCAGCATCTGTTGGTTTCAAAGATTCATTTACAGCCCTTTTTCGAGGCTCCGGACTGGCCCATGCAATTGTCTGGAAACTGAGGCTTCCGCGTATAGTCATGGCCATTTTAGTAGGATGGGGGCTCGCTCTTGCAGGAACTGTATTTCAGGCTATACTTAGAAATCCTCTGGCGTCACCCTATACCCTGGGGATAGCTTCCAGCGCAGGATTTGGAGCTGTGATGGCAATAGTTTTTGGCGCTGGCTTTTCCAACGAATACCTTATTGCAGGGAATGCCTTCTTTTTTGCCCTGCTTTCCTCTTTTCTAATTCTTGGAATAGCTAAATTGAAAGGATCCACCACGGAGACAATGATACTCGCTGGCATCGCCATAATGTTTCTCTTCTCTTCGCTTAGTTCCCTTTTTCAATATATGGGGACTATGGAGGAGGTTCATGAAATAGTATTCTGGTTTTTTGGAAGCCTGTCCAAAGTTGGATGGAAAGAATTAGGCATTGCCTCGGTAATGATACTCCTTCCCATCCCTATACTCTTAAAATTGTCATGGGATTTTAATCTCCTTGCTGCCGGGGATGAATCTGCTTTAGCCTTAGGGGTGAACGTTAAAAGAATTAGAATGATTGGGGTAATTCTTGCCTCTCTGATCACAGCTGGTAGCATCTGTTTTACCGGTGTAATAGGTTTTATTGGACTTGTTTCCCCTCACATCACCAGAATGATTATCGGGGGAGATCACTGGTTCCTTCTTCCGGCCTCTGCGCTTGTAGGCACTGTTCTTGTTTTAATGGCAGATACCCTGGGAAGGATAGTATGGGCCCCACAGGTAATACCCATAGGCATTGTAACCTCGTTCATAGGGGTACCCTTTTTCTTTTACTTATTAATGAGAAGGAAAAGGGAATACTGGTAATAGAAGCACCTAAAGTGAGCTAAAAGGACAAGAGAATACTGATAATGTTACGTATTCACGAACTTAATTTTAGATATAAGAACATAAATGCCTTAGAAGGTGTAGATCTACAATTGAATAAAGGAGAAATTCTAAGCATAGTGGGGCCAAATGGGGCAGGAAAGACGACCCTTTTAAAGTGTATTGCAAGAATAGTGAAACCAGAGAAGGGAACTATCCTGATTGATGGCAAGGATGCCTCAGAGATGAAGAGGTTGGACCTCGCAAGATGTGTAGGTTATGTGCCTCAGAGTTCACCTTCCAAGTTTCCCATTACTGTATTTGATACCGTTCTGATGGGAAGGAGGCCCTATATTACCTGGAAACCATCTAAAAAAGATCTTGAAGTAGTAGCGGACCTCCTGATGTCTATGGATCTTGAGGATCTTGCCTTAAGGAGCTTTGACGAACTTAGTGGTGGAGAGAAGCAAAAGGTCCTGTTAGCCAGGGCATTTGCACAAGGACCTAACTACTTACTCTTTGACGAACCTACCAGCAACCTTGATTTAAGACATCAGATGGAGGTCATGGAAATGATTTCCGGTATGGTGAGAGAAAAGGGAGTGGCTGCCATTTTAGCCATGCATGACCTGAATCTGGCATCTCGGTTTTCTGACAGAATTTTGATGCTAAACGCAGGTAAAATCTTTTGCAACGGTGAACCACTCCACGTGATGACCGTTGAAAACATAAGATCAGTCTATGGGGTGGAAGTAACAATAAACCTGAGTGATTGCCACCCATATATAGTGCCAATCAGACAGATAAACTAAGCGAAGTGATTATTGAAAATCGTCAATCATCAATAGTCAATCGAAAATGGAGGGCATATGAATATCCCCTGGATCGGATACTATCATTATGAGAGTGAAAGGTATTTTAAAGAATTTAACAACTATCAAATATGGTATGAAAGCCAGTCTGATTCCATCAGCTATCAAGCTTCTAACAAAGTTGGAATATTTTTTCCTCGCAGTCTGTTGATAAAGAAAGATATGGATCTGATTAATCTCCTTATAAAGGAATTAGAAAAAAGGAAGATCTTTCCTGTGCCGGTTTTTGCACAAAAAACAGAATATGGGGGTCCGGGCTGCCCTGATGCAGAGGCCAGTATTGAATTATTAAAAGGGGCGGACTTGATTATTAACTGTGAATCCTCTTTTCTTCTTCAGACACCTATCAGGAAAGAGATCGGATCGACCATATTAGAAGAACTTGGTGTCCCTATTATTCAAGCCATCCATTCCAGTGCAAGAACAGAAGAGGAATGGCGAAAAAGCCCTCAAGGGATGCATCCCTCCAATCAAATCTATTGGGTAGCCCAGCCAGAGTTTAACGGGGTCATCGAACCGGTCATTATCAGTGCAACGGATGAGCAGAGTCAAGATACATTTGGTCTGAGAAAACCAATCCCAGAAAGAGTTAATTTTCTATTAGATAGAGCCTGTGCCTGGTTGAAGCTAAGCAAGATTCCAATTCACAAACGAAGAGTAACATTTCTTCTGCATAAAAATCCTTGTGCAGGCGTTGAGGCATCTGTTGCTGGAGGAGCAGGACTTGATACATTGGAGAGTACTGTCAGGGTTATGCAACATATGCAAAAGAAAGGGTATACTATTGCCAATTGCCCGGAAAGCGGCAAGGAATTAATCAATATTATTATGGACCGCAAAGCGATATGTGAGTTTCGCTGGACAACTGTGGATGAAATCGTCAAAAAGGGCGGGGCCATAGAATTTATTGATATGGATAAATACAGTCGCTGGTTAAATAACCTTCCGCTAGCAGCCAGGAAAAAGATGATTACAGACTGGGGCGATCCACCTGGAGAAGGCATGGTCTATGATGGTAAGATTGTAATCACAGGGATTAATTTTGGCAATGTAAATGTATTAGTTGAACCAAAGAGGGGGTGTTACGGGGCCAGATGCGACGGAAAGGTCTGTAAGATTCTGCATGATCCGACTATCGCTCCCACCCATCAATGCCTGGCTACCTATAAATGGGTGCAGGAAAACTCAGATGTAATTATCTCCGTGGGGACTCACGGCTATATAGAGTTCTTGCCTGGCAAGGGGGTGGGGCTTTCTAATGAATGTTTCCCTGAGATCATTGTTGGGGATGTGCCCCATTTATATATCTATACGGTAAAAAATAGCTCTGAGGGTATACTGGCCAAACGCAGGGCTTATGCCACCCTGATTGACCACATGGGTCCTATCATGCAGCCATCAGGTCTATATGATGAACTGGAGGAGATGGAAGAGTTGCTGAAGCAATATGCCCATGCAAAAGATTTAAACGAAGAAAACAGGGAAGAGATTGTCTTTAAGAAGATTTATGAACTGGCAAAAAAAACGAGCCTGATTGATAAAGAAAAAGAGATAGCTCCCGATCACTTGATCGAACACCTGCATGGAAAGCTGGATTTAGTCCGCGAGACCCAGATAAGGGACGGCCTGCACATCTTGGGTCAAACCCCTGATGAGGACGGAATCGCAAATATGTTAGTTTCCATCATGCGGTTTGATGGAGACAGACCATCCATAAGGAGATTGATCTTAGAACTGATGGGTTACAGGTATGAAGAGGTCATTGAAAATAAGGAACATATCATTAAAAACACCAGCTATGGAGAGTTGCTTGATAAGAGCACAAAGATCGCATTTGAACTTGTGAAACGAGGGTTAAAAGACATCAAGAGTCTCAAAGAGAATATCCCTGCCCTTGTAGAGGTAAAAAATTCAGACAGGACTGAGGCCCTGGTTGAGTTGATTACCTGGGCTAAAAATTCCCTTGCACCAAAACTGAAAATGACCGCCAGAGAGATCCCCCAATTATTGAAGGCAATAGATAAGAAATATATTGAGCCTGGTGCCTCGGGTCTTTTGACGAGAGGAAAAATAGATGTTCTTCCAACAGGCAGGAATTTTTACAGTGTGGACACGAGAACCATTCCCACTAAAGCGGCCTGGGAGGTTGGAGTAAAAATGGCAGACAACCTGCTGCACAAATACATTCATCAGGAAGGAAAATATCCAGAGAATGTTGGCATGGTCCTGTGGTCTATAGACACATACCGGGCAGATGGGGAACAGATTGCACAGATATTATATCTTACGGGCTCAAGACCGGTCTGGACGGAATCCGGGATCGTCAAAGGCACAGAACCGATTCCCCTGAAAGAACTCAAAAGACCAAGGATAGATGTGACCATCCGAACCAGTGGAATCTTCCGCGATAACCTCCCTCATCTCATAGAGCTTATAGATGATAGCATCATCAAGATTGCCTCGTTGCATGAGAGGGAGGAATACAACTTTATCAGGAAGCATGTGAATGAATACCGGAAAAAGGAAATGTCAAAGACAAAGAGGCCTTATGATAAAGAAAGGGTGGACCGTCAGGCAACATATCGTCTTTTCAGTGCCCAGCCTGGCGCCTATGGAGGAGGCGGGATAAGTTTGATGATTGCCGCAAGCGCCTGGGAAACAATCAAGGACCTTGGTGAACAATATATAGAAAAAGGAGGCTATGCTTACGGAAATGGCACATGGGGAGATATTTCCCATAAAGAATACGCTGATCGATTGAGCACAGTAAATGCGACATTTCATAAACTTGCTTCGGATGAATCAGATCCTCTTGACTGTTCCTGTTTCTATGATTTTCATGGGGGAATGTACGCAGCTGTCAAGACCGTTTCACATAATGGGCCAAAGGTTTACTGGGGGGACACCAGAGATCCGCAGCGGCCGGAGACAAGGGATATGAAGGATGAAATGGAAAGGATAGCCCGCACAAGACTCTTGAATCCAACATGGATAGAAGGAATGAAACGTCACGGTTATAAGGGGGCGAGTGATATAGCCAAAAGGGTAGGCCATGTCTATGGGTGGGATGCATCCGCAGAGGTAGTCGCAGATTGGATATTTGATGATATTACCAGGACATTTGTTATAAACGAAGAAAACCGAAAATTCTTTGAAGAAGTAAATCCCTGGGCCTTGGAAGAGATGGCAAGGAGACTCCTTGAAGCAGAAAGACGCGGTGTCTGGAAGGCAGATCCAGAGGTTTTAAAGGAATTGCAGGAACACTATCTTGAGATAGAAGGATGGATGGAGGATAAAATGGGCGATGTAGAAGGAGACTTTCAGGGTGGCAACATAGATATCATAACTAAAAAGGATGTTAAAGAGTGGTTAGAGAAGAAAATTTACTTTAACAAAGGACTTAAGTGAGCGCGCCTTTTATGCAAAGCCTGATTGATACGTGGCACATAGTTCCGAGAGTATTAATCATCATGTTCATTTCTTTGTATTTCTCTCAGGTTCTGACAGAATCAGGCGTGTTTGATAGATTAGAATTCATCGGGAGGCCTCTTGCCTGGCTTGCTAATCTACCCCATGAAGCTGGTATAACGTTTGTGACATCCTTTGGTTCAGTCCTTGCTGGAAATACCATGATTGCAAAGCTCTACCAAGAAAAGAAAATAGACAGCAGCCAGACATTGCTCACCGCCCTCCTTAACACAACGCCAGTTTATATAAAGGAGACTTTTACATATCAAATCCCGGTAATAATCCCCCTGTTGGGCATTAAGGTAGGACTCCTTTATTTCCTAACCTTTATTGCCTCAGGGATAATCAAAATTTTCTTTGTTATTATATATGGAAGGGCAAGATTGAAAGGCCCTGAATCAGAGATACGCTCACTTGATCCAGCTTCCGCCAATACCAATATAACAACTAAAGGCAGATTTGGCAAAGTGCTCATTGTATCTTTTACCCGGCAGAGAAAGGTTTTTTTGAAGGTGAGTGCCATCTTTGTATCAACAACTTTCCTTATATTATTGTTGATCAATAATGGTGTAATAAAGGGATTAGTAGATTATGTCGGGCCATTGACAAATTTCTTTGACCTCCCCCCATCCTGTGTTCTCCCTGTTGGCACTTATATGTTCAGCCCATTGGTGGGGGCAACCGCTATAGGCGCTATGCTTAAAGATGGCATGTTGAGTGATTTGCAGGGGATCACAGCCTGCCTTCTGGGCAGTGTATTGATGCTCCCGGTTTTCAGCTTAAGGTATTCTTTTGCCAAATATACATCGATTTTTGGGTTATCACTGGGCTCAAAGATCTTGCTGGTTTCAACTGGCCTCGGGATGCTCAACCGTGCAGCTTTTCTCCTGTTTTTTCTGAGTATGAGCTAAAAAAGTTTTAAGTGCCTAAAGTGAGCTAAAGTGCATAAAGTTAGAAAAGTATATTATGGATAATAAAGAATTCGCGAAAGAACTTGAAAAACGGACATGATACAGTCCTATATGAATCATTTTTGCCGTTTCCGTTAAACTTTAGGCACTTATAGTCCGGGAGGAAATATGAAAAATGAAAATCTGATTTATCCTTTTACGGCCATCGTTGGCCAGGAGAAGATGAAAAATTCACTGATTCTTAACGCAATTAACCCGAAACTTGGGGGGGTATTAA
>QMLT01000003.1 GCA_003646875.1 Deltaproteobacteria bacterium | reverse complement strand
CTCTCCTCACATATCTTTTGGATGGCATTTTCTGTGGAATAGGATATAATAACTTTCCGAAGATTACACTCATTATTATTCAGTGACAGATAACCCAACTTATTGAGAAGAACAACAAGTGTTGGTTTTATTACTCAAGATGATGGTGGAGACATTGCCTGAGAGATCAGGCGGTAAAATAGAGAGGTATTTGTTTAGGAGGCAAAGAAAGATACAATGGATATTCGCCGATGTTTAGACATCCTTGAGCTTAAACCTGATGCTACCCTAAATGAGGCAAAACAGGCCTATAAAGATATGGTAAATATCTGGCATCCGGATCGTTTTTCCAACAATCCTCGGCTAAAACAAAAGGCGGAGGATAGATTAAAGGAAGTTAATGAGGCCTATGAGATGGTGAAATCTTTTTTATCCTCAAAAAGGCCGCTGGAGCCGGAGAAAGCCCCGTACGCAAAAGTTTACTCAGACGCAGATATCAGCGCACAAGCAAGCAGTAGTGCGGGGTACCGCATGTCCCAAGCAGAGCCTGGAGCAAAGAATAAAACAGAGACCTTTGTTGAAGCAGGCACAGGTATTGTTTTAAGCCTGTTTTCCTATCTTTCTTCAGCAGTTCGCCGCATAGTAACAGAGGTCAGAACCGAGATAGACCAGGGGAAACCGAATCAGTGGCAAAAAAGTAATGATATGAGAGGAAAGGGCAGAGGCAGCGGTATGGGACGTGGGAAAAGAATGGGTAGAGGTGGTAGAGGAGGAGGAAGAGGTAGAGGTATGTAAGGGCAAGATATTGCCCAATTTATTACACATTTATTCCTTTCAAGACAATATCCCCTTCGGTAACGCCAATATCCTTCGCTATGACATAGCATTTTGCCTTTAACATAAAAAATATAGGCTTTTTTTCATCAGAAAGCCCCTCATAGTTTCCTTGTCCTTTACTTATCACACATTTTGCGTCGTTATATATCTTTCTAAATTTACTGCTACATGTTGTAAGTATTGTACCCGGCGCATTTGTCCCGGATGATACTATCGTTGCAACTTTATCTATCCCTGCCAGTATTGCGTCATCATATGTTACATCATTGATAACCGGTTCAGCCCTCACAACATATATCACTGGCTTTTTCAATTCTTCTATCAAAATTCTATCAAAAACAGATTCTCCAGCATTATCGCCAAGATAAAGAATTTCATCAGTCCTGTCTAAACACTCCTGGAATTTAGTGTAATCATATATTGCAAAATCTTTTTCCAGCGCTTCATGTATTTCTCTCTCAATATCAAAACTCCTATTCACACCAAAGTCGATTATATTACCGGCAACCGCAATTCTTATCGCTGAAAGAAGACTATCATCTGATCGTTCGACCTTCTGTTTTAAAGAATGGTATAATGAGAGGGCTTTGTGAGCGCTTTCAATTTTTAATTCCTTATATGGATCATGGTTCCCTGTTATTTCTCTTACTTTTTCATATATTAGCCTTCCAGTTTCTGGTGGAGTGCTTTCAAGCGGAATGTCCTTGAGCGCCATTCCTATCTCATCCAAAATTCGTTTTATCTTTCTTTCATCATCCGTCGCTATGCGTCCTGCACGAAGCGCTTGATTGAAAAAACAGGGAATACAGTCGAGATACGTTTTCATTTAACCCCTTATTGGCAAATTTTTTTATCTGTATCCGCCACCTCTCACGCGGTAAATATCGCTATGCCTATACACTGCTCAGAAGTTCCTTTGCATCCTTTATAACATGCTCTACGGTGAAACCAAACTGTTGAAAGAGCTCTTCTCCTGGAGCAGATGCCCCAAAGCGTTCTATGCCGATGATCTTGCCCTGCGTCCCAGTGTATCGCTCCCATCCATATGGGCAGCCTGCTTCAACTGCAAGGCGAGCATTTACATAAGATGGCAACACCTTTTCATGATACTCGTGAGACTGCATTTCAAAAAGTTCCCAGCATGGAACATTGACCACTCGAACTTGAATGCCCTGATCTAACAGTTGCTCATATGCAGACAGCAGAAGGGGCACCTCTGACCCCGTGCCTATCAAGATCAGTTCAGGTTTTGATTCAGGGGCATCGGCCAGAATATAGGCACCGCGTCGAAGTTCACTTGCTTTAGCGTAGCGGTCCCTATCAATGATAGGTAATTTCTGTCGCGTTAGAATAAGCGCGGTCGGGCCATCTCGACGGCTCAGGGCTATTTTCCATGCCTCTACTGTTTCCTGGGCATCTGCAGGTCGTATAACCATCAGGTTTGGCACGGCTCTCAAGCTGGAAAGCTGCTCGATAGGCTGATGAGTGGGACCATCCTCCCCCAGCCCGATGGAATCGTGAGTGAAAACATAAATTACAGGCAATCCCATCATTGCTGCCAAACGAATAGCGGGTCGCATGTAATCGGAAAAGACCAGAAAAGTTCCCCCATAAGGGATAAGGGCTCCGCTAAGGGCCATACCATTCAAAATCGCCCCCATGGCATGCTCACGAATGCCGAAATGAATGTTGCGCCCACCTGTGTTTTTGAACTCCCCGAAGTTTTTCAGAAAGGTATTGTTTGAGGGCGCCAAATCTGCTGAACCACCGATAAGGCCAGGAAGGTGAGGCGCAACTGCCTGCAGCACTTTGCCAGAGGCAGAACGGGTTGCCACAGCCCCATCTTCTGGTTTAAAAAGGGGTAGAGAATTTTCCCACTGAGAAGGATCAGGTTCTTTATGCATATTTTCCCACTCGTGGGCAAGTTCAGGATAGGATTTTTTATAGGCCTCCCACAGAGACAACCATTCATTCTCGCGTTCTTGCCCACGTTTTTCCGCTTGTCTAAAATGTAAAAGCACATCCTCGGGGACGAAAAATGCGGGGGTCTCAGGCCATTGGAGATGTCTCTTGGTCAGCGCTACCTCTTCTTCGCCCAATGGCGCTCCATGGGCATCAGCAGAGTCCTGCTTGTTGGGGCTCCCATACGCAATGTTAGTCCTCGCAATAATAAGGGATGGTTTTGATTTTTCTCCTTTGGCTTGCTGAATACTCTCCTCGATACCTGTCAAATCATAGCCATTTACATGCTGGACCTGCCAGTTGTATGCATCAAAGCGGCGCCCTACATCCTCACTCAGGGCAAAATCGGTGGGTCCCTCGATGGTTATCCGATTATCCAGATAGATATAGATAAGATTTCCCAGGCCAATATGTCCTGCCAGAGAAGCTGCCTCAGAAGAGATTCCCTCCATAATATCTCCATCACTCACCAAAGAGAAGATAAAGTAATCAACCAGTGGAAAGTCAGGTCTGTTAAAACGGTTGGCCAGAAACCTCTCAGCCATAGCCATGCCAACGCCGGTTGCAAAGCCCTGACCCAACGGGCCAGTAGTAGTTTCCACACCAGGCGTACAGCCATACTCGGGATGTCCAGGGGTTTTACTGTTCCATTGTCGAAAGGCTTTTATCTCATCAAGTGTAAGGTTATACCCTGTCAGATAGAGCAGAGCATATAACAGCATGGAGCCATGACCAGCGGATAAAACAAAGCGATCGCGATTTAGCCATTGTGGATTTTTAGGATTGTATCGCATGATTTTGCTCCAGAGCACATAAGCTAAGTCAGAGGCCTCCATGGGCATACCGGGGTGACCCGAATTAGCCTTCTGCACCGCATCTACCGCTAAAAAACGGATCGTGTTGATGCACTTGCTTTCGAACGAACCCGGAAATTCATTGGACTTTCTCTTCTTTTCAGATGTCATTTTCAGCTCCTTTATTAACAGGAAATATAGCTATTATCATTTTCCCATAAGTTGAGATGCTTCCATTTGATTATGGCCAATCCATATCCAGGTATCTTTTCTTTAGCTTCTTTCAATGCTCTTGAATATTTTATTATTTTACTCAATAAGTCAACGGTAATCTCTGTAAAGATTATTCTATTTTAGTCGTTGAACACAAAACCAACGCTTTTAATTGCACCCCTGGCATTGTTTATTATTGATATTACCGAGCATTTCATATACCCTCATAAGAAACAGTATTGAGAGAATAGGTGATGCAAACTGAAATTCAGGCTTCAAAACTTAAGGAAAAATTTCTCCCTTTCTCAAAAAAGATGGTTGATGAGGGACTTCCTCCCCTGATTATTGATACCTTCAAGTTTTATTATGAAAAGCTTCTAAAAGGTGAAAGGGGGTTGATAACGAAAAAGGATATTGTTCCTGTTAAAAAAGATGATATAGCCGATATGGAAATGTTGGGCGCATTTGCCAACGCGGGGCGCTTGGCAATTCACAAAACAGTCATAATTAAGTTAAATGGTGGCCTTGGAACAAGCATGGGACTATCAAAGGCCAAATCCCTTATAGAAGTAAAGAATGGATTGACTTTCCTTGATGTTATTGCACAGCAGATTTTAAGCTATCGGGAGAAATACAAAGTAAACATTCCCCTTGTGCTTATGGATAGCTTTAAAACAGATCAGGATAGTAAAAAATTTCTTAATAGATATCCAAATCTGGCCTCTGATATTCCACTATCCTTTTTACAGCACAAGTTTCCAAAGGTCCTAAAAAAAAACCTAAGCCCTGGTGCTTGGCCTATGGATCCAGCTTGTGAGTGGAATCCTCCTGGCCATGGAGATATTTACTTTGCCTTGATCACCTCTGGAATGCTAAATGAGCTAATCAGTAAAGGCTACAAATATGCCTTTATATCCAACTCTGACAATCTCGGGGGAGTAATGGATGAGGAAATACTTGGCTATTTCGCCTCACACAATTTCCCCTTTATGATTGAGGTTGCAGAAAAAACGGATGCAGACATCAAGGGGGGGCACTTGGCCCACCTGAAGACCGGCGGTTTCATACTCAGGGAGATTGCCCAATGTCCAGAAGAAGAAATAGGAGAATTCCAGGATATAAATGTATACAAATACTTTAATACCAACAACATATGGATTAATCTTCAATTATTAAAAAAACAGCTTGAAAAAACTAATAATAGACTTGAGCTTCCCATGATTATTAATCCCAAACGAATTGATCCAAAGGATGACTCCTCACCGGAGGTTTACCAGATTGAAACAGCTATGGGTTCAGCTATCTCTGTTTTTAAAGATGCAACAGCTATAAGAGTGCCAAGGACAAGATTTTTCCCTGTCAAAAAATGTCAGGACCTCCTTGCCCTCTGGTCTGATTGCTATGTGATCACTCAGGGGAGTAAAATTATCCAAAATCCTAAAAGAAGATTTGGAACTATAAAAATAAATCTGGATGATAGGTACTATAAAAGGATTAACCAGTTAAAGGAAAGATTTCCCCATGGTGCGCCTTCTTTGATTGATTGTAAGTCGCTTAGAATTAAAGGAAATGTTTACTTTGATAAGAAAATTGTCGTAAAAGGGGATGTGAATATTATCAGCCCTTCACCAAAGAAGGTTTATGTCCCTCAAGGTATGGTAATTAACAAAGATCTCATTTTTGATTAAATTTTAAATGAGGCAAACAATGCCAGAAGTTGACCCACAGGAGACTGAAAAAACAATTAAGGCTATCCAGGACATCGCGATTATCCTAACAGGCGCTGCTGAATTTGTATGTGAAGGGCGAATGCTTAAGAGGTTTTCAAAGAACATAGAGGAGAATCTCGAAAAAATAGAAAATGATATTGCACTCCTTAAGAAAAAATTTCCGGGGAAGTTTCCTAAAACACTGAAGCCAGATACCTCTATATCCAAAATTAGAGATCTCGCAATAACACTTGATGGAAATAATGCTGATATAGAGGCTAAATGTCGGTCAGAAGAATTAGGTAATGAATTAATTTTAAGAGTGAAAGAGTTAAATTCTGTTATAAAAGATATTCTTGATACGCTTAAAGGAAAGATATCCAGATACACTATTTTTGATAGAATTGCTGGCTATGGAGAAAAAATAAAATCATTTCTTTTGGCCTTCTCTCCATTAGTTTCAAATACCGGAAGGATTGTCCTCGCAGCACTTTTGGTCATTATTTGTTCTTTTTTTTATTTATTTTTTACTATGGAATCAGAAGATATTGTTCTGAAAAGTATAAAAAATGATCTTTCTTATATAGAAAAACAAAATGAAATACTTGCAAAGCAAAGAAAGGAATACAACGAAATCCGCGAAAAAATGAAATCGTTTAACCAGGCTGAGATGAGTAGAGAAGAAAAAATAGAATGGTTAAATCTATCCTTAGAAGAAAGGAAAAGTAGGGTGAATATGGAACAAATTATGCTTGCTATAGAGACAAGGAAAAAAAAGATTGGAGAGAAAAATAAAAAGGTAGAAGAAATCCGGAAAAAATCTTTTTTTAAAAAATTATTAAAGAGATAAGATTACAAATTATATTATATCATTAATTGTTGAAAATTGCTTTTCTTTATGCCTAACGCTAAAACTGTCCAGTATTGAGAGTCTCTTTTCAACTGAACAGCTACTTTCTGACCGATTGCAGCATCACTATAAGATACAGTTATCGATGCGGCTAATTGTATCTCTTCAGAAGAGAGTTTTCCTGTTACCAGCACAGTAGGACCAGGAAATGACTCAACAGTCAACACAGTATCCCCGGCCTTTATTAAAGAAGTAATCATTCTATTGTCTTTTTGATCTCGGCCCACGATAATTTTTACTCCTTCATTAATCCTGAAATGTCTCCCCCATTTTAGAAGCTCTATATCTCGCCGAGAAAATTTTGGATCGCGGGATATTAAATCTTTTAGGCGGCGGGAAAACGCTACCTCAGTCAACAAACACCCTCCTGCTGGAGCCGGATACTCTTTGAGCCCAAATTTCTTGGCTAATTCTATCTGCGGCTTCCTGGAACGACCTGAAAGCCCTAATAATCGTTCCCTCATTACCCAGCCTTTTTTTTCAGGAAGAGTTTCTGGTAATCTATGCGCCGAAAGGGGCCTGAGGATAAGATCATTAAAACCAGAATCATGAGAAATAAGGGAAAGTGATCGTAAATTCTGCGACATAGGACGTTGCCCCAATACCTCACCGCTTATGATAAAATCTGCTCCTTCCTCCTTCAGCATCTCGCCGCCTAATCTGAGCATAAGTTTATGACAATCTATACATGGGTTTAACCCTTTTCCATAACAATGTCGTGGGCTTAACACTATCGGAAGAAACCTATCTGTGATATCTACAACTTGAAGGGGAAGCCCGATACAATAAGCAGACTGGGAAGCCTTCTCAGAGGAGAAAAAGGGAGACTCAAAAAATACCCCAATAACATCAACTCCTTGCTCCTCGATAATTTTAACAGACAAGATGCTATCGAGGCCGCCAGAGAAGAGAGATAAAGCCTGTCGAGTAGACATCTATTTCCTCCTGAATCTAAAGTTATTGAGAAGAGTTACTGTTTTTGTGCCTATCTCTTGGAAATCATCGTTAGTTTTAATATTATTTTGCATATTGATCACCTCCTTGCTATATGACACTAATATCATTCCTACAGTGGGTCAATGGGAATTTTTGTGTTGGTAAAATAAGGATAGTTGCTGTAACTTCTTATAATACGGCACAAACGGCCAGTGCTTAAATTGCTCCGCGCTTCTTTTAGCCCACAAACGTTATCTGCCATTATACTTTGGCATATAACATCATCTGGAGTATAGTAATAAATTTAAATATAGTTCCAAAGGATACAACCCTGGAAGCGGATTAACTAACCATTAACCTGGCCCGCGAAAGGCGGCTCATTAGACAAGGAGGAAGAGATGGATTTTGAAACTATTATTGTAGAAAAGAAAAACCACGTTGGAATTATAACCCTCAACAGGCCTGATCAGCTCAATACCTTTAACATGACCTTGGCAAAGGAACTAAACCAAGCCCTTGATGAGATGGAACAGGATAAAGAAATAAGGGTAATAATAATAAAAGGTAACGGTCGTGTCTTTTCAGCTGGGATCGATGTAACGGTCTTACCGATGAAAAGCATCCTTGAATATAGACCCTGGATACAAAACATGGAGAGGATGAGCCTGACAATTGCGCATATGGTCAAACCGGTTATTGTCGCTGCTCATGGGGTAGCTGCTGCTAATGGGGCCGGTCTGTTGGCTGCGGCAGACCTGGCTATTGTTGCCGAGGGAACAAGAATAGGTGCATCAGCTATCAATGTAGGGCTTTTCTGCATGGGTCCAGCAGTTCCTCTTTCTCGATCTCTTGGGAGGAAGCTTGCTCTGGAAATGCTTCTCACAGGAGATTTTATTGATGCAGAAAGGGCGGAGAGGATCGGGCTGGTCAACAAGGTTGTCCCCCAGGATAAATTGATGGATGAGGCAATGAATCTCGCGACTAAACTTGCCTCCAAAAGCCCAATAGCTCTTCAAATGGGGAAGCAGGCCTTCTATACTATGTCTGACATGGAATTTGAAAAGGCCTTGGAATACTCAAATGAGATGTTTGTTGAACTATGCACTACAGAGGATGCCTTAGAAGGGGTAAATGCCTTTAAGGAAAAAAGGGAGCCGGTCTGGAAACTCAGATAAGAGCTTACGCTGTCAACTCCCTGGCTACCACATCCATATCTGCGAGAGCACCTTCAAAAATCTTGTATAAAGCTAGGGAGTTCAGTTTCTCTGACAGGTCAGCAGGGACATCCTGGCCTGCTTGAATAATCTTCAATATATTTATATAAACCTTCTCAACAGCCTCTCTTGCAAAGAGACGGGCGCAAGCCGACATAAATTCAGCCGAAGGTGTCTTTCCCCAATCTTCTGAGCCTGCCTTTACACATATTGCCCTGGCTACCTCCATCCATGTCATCATATCTGCCAAAAGAAACATGAAATATTGTGATTTGGTAACCTTAAGCCTTCGTGCAACCAAAAGGAATTCATTCAAGAGCTCTATAGCCCTCGCAACCATTGGGCCATAGGTTTCTTCAGGAAGGCCAGAGAGGTCTTCCGCCATGCCACGATAATATTCGCCCTTTGTATGTAATGTGGTCCTCAATCGAAAGATAGAAATAATACTCTGTTGAATCTCACTTGTTCCCTCAAATATCGTGGCTATCTTTGCATCTCTTTTAATCTTTTCCACCTCATAGTCCCTGATATAGCCATAGCCTCCAAGTGCCTGAATACCATCATTAGCCATATCATCCCCAACCTCGGTAGCAAAATATTTGGCAATAGAACCCTCTACCTGTAAATCTTCCTCTCCTGAATCAATCCTTTCAGCAACCTCTTCGATGTAGGCCCTTGCCGCCTCGAGCCTTACGGCATTTGGAACTAAAAGTTTATGGGTATAACCCTGTTTCTCTACAAGCGTCGTGCCGAATTGTACCCTTTCTTTTGCATAGGCTATCACCTTTTCTAATGATGAAACGCCCGCCGCAAGGCCGAAGGTTGCAACCATAAGCCTGGTATACCCAAAAACCTTGTTTGCCTCTTTCAATCCGGCTCCCTCAACACCACCCACAAGATTCTCTACTGGAACAAAGACATCCTCCAGTGTTACAGGCGCGGTGTTAGAGGCCCTGATGCCATGTTTATCTTCATGTTCTCCAGGTATAAGGCCTTTCGTGCCTTTCTCGACTATGAAAAAAGATGGACCCTCAGGTGTATCAGCAAGTATGGAATATAAATCAGCCACTCCACCGTTGGTAACGAACTGTTTCTGTCCATTAAGGCTGTAGCCCTTAACCTCGCCCTTTTCATCAAGCACTCGTTCCGCCTTTGTCTTGAGCGCCTGGACATTAGAACCTGCCTCAGGCTCAGTTACACCATAACCAACAATGAGTCCCTCATCTGCTATTCGCCGGATGTATATATCTTTCTGTTCCTCTGTTCCTGCTACCCTTATTGGGTCCATACCCAGGCAGATTGCCAGAAATGAAGTGGCAATGGCCATATCTATCTTGGCCATTTCCTCTGACATATACGCAATCTGTGAGGCGCTCGCCCCTAAACCACCATACTTGGATGGGACAAAAATGAGGTGAAGCGCAACATCAGGCCCAAGCATAAAACGGATAAGTTCCTCAGGGAAATCACCGTGTTTATCCATCTCCAACTTTGTCTCAATGGTTAGTTTTTCCCTTTCAATCTTCTTTAGCGTATCAAGAACCATTGAAAACATTTCATTGTCCATTATGATGCCTCTTCATATAAAACTTACAATCTATAAAGTTCCTCGTTTAATACCCTGATCCAGTTATCTTTTAACACGGCAAGTATTCGCTCCCTGTTTGTAGGGGTTGCGCCAAGAATAAGTGTAGCAGTATTCTCTGATCCTCCACAGGAAATACATGGATAGATATAACCTACATTTAGTCCTTCTTTTTTCAAGGGTTTCAGGATGGAATTAAGGCCTCCTGGGTGATGTGGTGTTTCACAGGCAATTACCTCTCTCACTCTAATCTTATACCCTCTTGCCTTCAACACGGTTACAGCCTTATCTGGATCATTGGCTACAAATCTAAGGCTTCCTTCCTTGCCCTTTGTGCTCACATAAAAGGCAATGATGTTAATTCCATTGGAATCTAATATCTCACTGACCGACGAGAGTTGTCCTGGTTCGTTCTTCAAGATTATATTAATCTCTTTGACAGGCATATCTATGCTCCTCTAAGCACGTATTCAGCGCCAATTTCTAATCCTTTCTTGTTGATGCCCATTTGTTTTGAGCTCTTTGTCTTAATAACTTCGGTCAAGCCATTCATGAGAGAGTCAAGACTGGTAATCTTTGTCCATGCAGAAACGGCACCAAGCATGATCATGTTAATAACCCTTTCATTTCCCAGCTCTTTAGCTATAGTATTGGCTGGTATCTTGAAAACACTTATGTCTTCTCTCTCTGGATCAATATCAACCAGATCCGAGTTTAAAAATATAGTCCCCTTAGCCTTAATCTGGCCTTCATATTTGATCAAAGAAGGTTTATTCATGGCAATAACATAATCCGGAGAAGATGCTACAGGAGATGCAATTTCCTCGTCGGAAATGGAGACTGTACAATTTGCCGTGCCTCCTCGCACTTCTGCGCCATAGGCAGGTAAATAGGTTACGTGCATTCCGTCACGCATGGCAGATAAAGCCAGGATATAGCCCATCATTAAGACACCCTGGCCACCGAAACCTGAAAAAATTGTTTTTATAAGCATTTTTTCACACTACAATTTTCCAGCCGTATCCTTAATGACCTTTAAGGGAAAATAGGTGGTCATTGTGGAGCCAATCCATTCACTTGCCTGGACTGGCGTCATCTTCAAATTGGTAGGACATGGCGAGAGAACCTCTACTAAAGAAAATCCCAGACCTGCCATCTGTGCCTTAAAGGCCTTTGTGATAGCCTTTTTTGTGCGAACAATATTTTTTGGGCTATCAACCGCTGTCCGTTCAATATACACACTTCCTTTGGCTATCGCTAACATCTCACTGAGATCAATTGGCACACCATCGCGATCTTCATTCCTTCCGCCAGGTGTTGTAGAAGAAATCTGCCCTATTATTGTTGTTGGAGCCATCTGGCCACCAGTCATCCCATATACGCCATTATTCACAAATATGGTTGTAATCCGCTCACCCCTGTTAGCAGCATGAATGGTCTCTGCTGTTCCTATAGCAGCAATATCACCGTCACCTTGATAACTAAAAACAATCCTGTCTGGCAATGACCTCTTTAGTCCTGTAGCCACCGCTGCCCCTCTCCCATGTGGCGCTTCTCCCATGTCAATATCAAAATAATCATAGGCAAGCACCGCACAACCTGCTGGAGGAACACCGATTACTTTACCTTGTATATTCAATTCATCAATAACCTCAGCAATAAGCCTATGAATGATGCTATGCCCGCAACCAGGACAGTAATGAAAGACTGCATCTTTCATACTCTTGGGTCTGCCAAAAACTTTTTTCATGTATCGCCCTGCTCACTTGAAACTCAATACGTGAAACATTGAAGCCTTGTAACTTGCGATCTTTCAATAGCAAAGCGCTAGTTTCAAGTTTCACTACTCTCTCTCAAGCCCTTCCTTGAAATATATGTTGTTTATAACCTTGGCAATCTCATCAGGCGTAGAGATTATTCCTCCAGGTCTGCCATAAAAATGGATCCTCCCCCTGCCTTCTAACGATAACTTAACATCCTCTAACATCTGACCGGCGCTCATCTCAAAGACGAGAAAATCGCTGATAGTCCTGCTCATCTGCAATAATATCCTTTTTGGAAATGGCCAAAGCGTTTTAGGCCGTAAAAGACCTACCTTGAGTCCCATCTCCCTTACCCTTTTGATTGCACCCTTTGCTATCCTGCTGGCTGTTCCATAAGCAATAACCGCCAAATGGGCATCATCTGTGAGAAACTGTTCCATTTCAGGGACCTCTCTGCTTATCGCTTCGTATTTCCTAAATAGCTTCCAATTGTGTTCCTCCATTGCAGATGTATCCAGTATAAGGGATTTGATAATTCTGCTCGGTCTTCCTTCCGCGCCATCGAGAACCCACGGTTTTGGCGGAAGAGACTTGGGGTCAATCGGGTCTGGAAATTCAACTGGCTCCATCATTTGACCCATCATTCCATCTCCTAAAATTATAACAGGAATCCTGTATCTGTCAGCATATTCAAAGGCCATCCTTGTAATATCAGCCAGTTCCTGACCGGAGCCAGGAGCAAGCACAATTGTTCGATAATCTCCATGACCACCACCTCTTGTTGCCTGCAAGTAATCTCCCTGGGCAGGGGCAATATTCCCCAATCCAGGCCCGCCCCTCATGGTATTAATGATAACCGCGGGAAGCTCCTGGCCGGATAAATAGGAAATGCCTTCTTGTTTCAGGCTTATCCCGGGACTGGATGAAGAGGTCATAACCCTCTTGCCCGTCATTGAAACCCCTATAACCATATTAATGGCAGCCAATTCGCTCTCTGACTGAATAAAAACACCATCAGGAAGAGAGGCCAAAGCATTTGCCATATATTCGGTTAGCTCATTTTGTGGGGTTATAGGATAACCAAAATAAAAGCGGCAACCAGCCCTGACCGCTGCCTCTGCAATAACATGACTACCCCGCAATAGCATTTTTTCACTCACGATATACCTCAATAGCTATATCAGGACATACTATGGCACATAGTGCACAACCTTTGCACACATGGCTTTCAATCTCTATTCCTGCTTCATTATATTGAGCAGGATAATAACCTTTCTGATTCAAACTATCAGAAACTGAAATTAGATCGAAAGGACACACTGATTTACACAGATAGCAACCTTTACACAATTCCGCTTCTATCGTTATAAAACCTCTCTTTGATTTAGTAGCCATAATGTAATGTTATCTTAATTCTTTGGAACATGAAGGACAAATCTTTTTTTTCAAAAATTGAGCTACCTCGAATCTCGCTTCAGGCGTCCGCTACCTTCCGACAAGTTGCAGTGAGGAAATTAACCCTTGTCCGCCTTTTGCGGATTAAGGCGTTAATACATAATAGTTTATTTTTGGGCTGTCAATCAATTTCCATTAATTTTCAAAATAATTTTAAAGCATAGGGTATGGGTGTTCTCACAGCCAGTCCTTCCAAGATGGAAGAAATCGACAGGTTATTTTTTATTTTGACGTGGCACTGTAGTAATGTAAACCTTTTAGAAGAAAAAATGCCCTGTAAAAACATTGACTTGACCTACATGTTTCTTTATCTTATGATAGTATTAAACAAGTAGGCCACCTTCAATTAGGATGCAGATTTTCGCCGACCTGCCCGGCAGGCGGGGCTGCGTTCATCTGTATCCAAATAGGAGATTCCTGTAGAGTAAATCTATCAAGGGAAAAAGAAGTAATGATACATGTACTTAAAGGCCCTTTTGAAAAAGCATCAAGACCTCTCGTAGACCTGTTGATCAGGCATCGCTGCTCAGCTTTTCATCTGACCATGATTGCCTTTTTTGGGACATTTGTGGCATCTATTTTAATATATTATCAAAACTGGATATTAGGCTCTTCGCTCTTTATGTTTTTCTCACTTTTCGATGCCCTCGATGGATCACTGGCAAGAAGGAACAACAGCGCTAAACCCATCGGAGCCTTCTTTGACTCGGTGATGGATAGATTTTCTGACAGCGCAATATTGTTTGCTATCATCTTTTATGCCTTCAATACCGGAAATAGGAACATTTTTCTTCTTGGCCTCTTAGCCCTTATAGCCTCTTTGATTACAAGCTATATTAAGGCAAAAGCAGAAAACTTTCTGGAATTCGGCTCAATAGGCCTTTTGCAAAGACCAGAAAGGGTTCTCATCATATTTCTGATGTTATTATTCCCGAAATATCTTCTTTTAGGTTTGTGGGTGCTTGTTATCGGTGGTTATCTTACTATCTTCCAAAGGCTTTACTCTGCCTACCAAAAATTTAATCAGCAGTCTTTGTCTTAAATCTTTACAATTAATCCTGAATATTCTCGATCACTTATTCATCCACGGCCGTTACTCACTTGACTTAATTGCTCAATAATTTAAATAAATTTCCACAGGATTTTGAGCAATTACCGAATAATTGCTGGAATTTTATAAAAATCCTTGACCAGCTATTATGTGTACCCTAATATCCTTTTGGTTTTTTTATTTCAGAGAACACTATATAATCTTTACCCATGGATACTAAATGAACTATAAAAAACTAAAGAGGAGGCTGAAAAAACCGTGGCAACCTTATAACTTTGAGAAAATAAAATCCCAATATGCCACTCTTTATAATATAAGGCTTAAAGAAAAGAAGGATATAATCGGTATACGGAAGGCAGGCAGACTTGCAGTTAATCTACTCAACCATATTGAGGAACACATAAAGCCTGGAATTACAACCAATTATATCAACTCCCTTGTAGAAGAATTTACCAAAAAAAATCATGCTATATCCGCTCCTCTTAATTACAATGGTTTTCCCAAAAGTGTTTGTACCTCTATAAATGATGTAATATGTCACGGAATACCCGATGACACTGTTCTGAATGATGGCGATATTGTAAATGTTGATGTTACTCCTATATTGGGGGGATATTATGCGGATACTAATAAAACATTCTTTGTGGGATCTCCTGGTAAGGATGCTAAAAAGATAGTTTCAGTGGCCAGAAAATGTCTTCAACTTGGAATTCTTCAGGTTAAACCAAAAAACAGGATTGGCGATATTGGGTATGCTATTCAGAGATATGCGGAAAGTCAGGGATGTTCAGTCGTAAGGGAGTACGTGGGTCATGGCGTTGGATTTGAGTTTCATGAACCACCACAAATTCCCCACTATGGCAAAAAAGGGCAGGGCATTCCATTTGTCCCTGGTATGGTATTTACTATAGAGCCCATGATTAATCTCGGAAAACATAATCTCCATGTTCTTTCTGATAATTGGACAGTTGTTACAGATGATGGGAGTCTCTCTGCTCAATTTGAACAAACAATTCTGGTAACAAATAATGGCTTTGAGATTTTGACACCATTTGATTAAACCTTGATACTTGATACTGGAAACTTGATATTATGTATCGAATATTGTGGTTGTTGTGTTTATACAGTTTAAAGGTTCGCTAGTATCCATGGAGGAAAATATGTCTGATTTTAAGGATAGGATTATTAGGGCTGCCAAATTAGATGTAAGCCTCTACGAAGAGGTGGAAGCAGATACCACAGCACTCAAACAGGCTATGTTGGTTGTTGTCCTCTCAAGCATTGCCGCCGGGATAGGAACTATAGCCAAAGGAGGCCTAAGTGGAATAATAATTGGCGCTATCCTAGCGCTTATTGGATGGTATATATGGGCCTATATCACCTATTTTATTGGCGCCAGGCTCCTTCCCGAACCACAAACAAAGGCCGACCATGGCGAGCTATTAAGGACTATTGGGTTTTCCAGCTCACCAGGTCTGATCAGGATACTTTGTGTCATTCCTGGTCTGTTAGGAGTTGTTTCAATTATCGCCTCTATCTGGATGCTGATTGCAATGGTAGTAGCTGTCAGGCAGGCCCTTGATTATCAGAGTACCCTAAGGGCTGTGGCTGTGTGCATAATTGGCTGGATAATTCAGTCATTATTCTTTGTTGTGTTGTTTTCGATAATTGGAAATATTTTTCAATAAGTTTTTGATTATATTCTAATAGTCCTTTGTGCCTGCCCATCGATCATCAGTTACTTTAAGCTCAACCTTTTTATGCCTCGCCTCTTCATCTGCAATCTTCTTTTCTTTAGGGCTAAGGTTTAAATAACATTCAGCACAGAGGCCGGTCTTATTGACACACATTCTCATATTATTGCATAGGGCACATGTTCTTTGTTGTATAGCTATGGCTATCCTTTTGGTATCTTTCAGGATAGCAATAATATTGTCCTCCCCACTTCTGGCCTTTCGAACCTGCTCCAGTTGCACTATTTTATGATTATCGCCCAGATCGCTTTTCATGTGCCTTTTTCAACTTAACTAAATTCTATCCTTTTGTACTCCTTCACCGCATGCGCATGGGGCGCTGGCATGGGAATTTCTCCTGCTCGTCTAAACTTCCCACTCTTTCGTAATTTTACTCTCTTTCCCTGGAAATCAAAAGAAATATTTAAGAAAAAAGGGAGAGCTGCTTATCCTGTTTCTTCTTTTTCCCTTTTTCCGCTCTACCCCTCTTAATTAACTCTTCCTTAATATTTTTTAAAAATGGGCTAATAGGCAAATGGAAAGAGTTACCAAAAAGATTTCTTTTTTTTGCATGTGATAAAAAAAGTGTTTGCTTCGCCCTTGTCATACCCACATATAAGAGTCTTCTTTCCTCTTCAATGTCAGAGGTATCTTTTGAAAAGAGTGTATAAGGCAGGATGCCATCCTCGCAGCCTATGATAAAAACATGAAAAAATTCCAAACCCTTTGCTGCATGGATCGTCATGAGGGCAACCTGCTCTGTTGACGGATTGTAGGTATCAGAAGGACTTCCTAACTGTAGCAAGGACAGAAAGGATGAAATATCAGAACCATATTCTTTAGACAAGGAAAAGAGCCGTTCAATAGCATCTTGATGAGATACCATGATGTCAGGGAAAAAGAGTGTAATTATTTCGCTAAAATATTCCTCTATTGAGTGTATGTTTTTATTCCTTTTTATTTTCAAAAGGGAAGATTCAGATAATCCTCTTATATGTTTTTCCTTGAGTCTTTGATGCAATACACTATGAGAGGGCATCATAATAAGACGGAGAACATCTACAACAGTCTTTACTGGCTCCTGCTTAAAAAATGGCTCTTCCCCTACAAGCTGGTAGGGAATACCATGATCATTCATTGCCTTAATAATATCTGGAACCATCCTTGAAAGCCTGAACAAAACAGCAAAATCGGAAAAAGAGATTGCCTCGCTTTCCTCACTGCCATCGGTAATCTGACTATCAAAAGAGAAAAATCTCACGCCTCCCATGAACTTTTCTATAGTTCTTGCCACAAACTCTGCTTCGCTTTTTTCAGTAGAGCACTCACGAATGTCAATTGATACACCCGCTTCTATACCCTCTAATAGATTGCCTCCTTCCCGAGGCCTTACAACCTGTCCAGATGCCTCAAGAATTGTCTTTGAACATCGGTAGGATGTCGTAAGCCCATAGATTGTCGCACAAGGATAGTCATCCTTAAATTGTTTAATAAAGGTATTATCAGCACCTCTAAAGCCATAGATAGCCTGGTCAGGGTCACCAATAGCAAAAATATTAGAGTTCTTCTGAGGCACAAGAAGCCTGATCAGGCTATATTGGGCAAAATTTATGTCCTGATATTCATCAATACATACCCACGGGTATCTTTCTTGTACTACCTCCCGCGTATTACTGCTGTCTCTAAGGAGCCTCACCGGACACACTACAAGATCATCAATATCAAAGGCATTTTCTTTCTTTAATCTGTCTTCATATGCGGCATAAAGGGACGCAAGCTCTCCATTCTCAAGCTCTGAAGGGGTGTGCATCCTGTTTTTTGCCAGGCGTATCTGTTCTGCAACTCCATCAATATCCCTGCGTTTTACCCCCAGAGATGACGTAAAAATATAGGCCTTTTCCTCATTGCCAAAAATAGCAAATCCCGGGGACCTTCCAAAGTGATGCGCATGCTCTTTTAACAAGGACAAACCAAAGGAGTGAAATGTGCTGACTGTAACCTTTTTTAGTATGCTCTTATCATCCAAGCCATCTCTGATTCGCTTTTTCACCTCCTCTGCCGCCTTATTGGTGAAGGTGATGGCCAGTATATTTTTCGGATCTACCCCCCAGGATGTTATAAGGCGCAGGATCCTCATTGTTAAGGTTAATGTCTTTCCCGTACCTGGACCCGCCAGAATCAGGCACGGACCCTTATAATGATTTACTGCCTCTTTTTGTATGGAATTCATTGTGATCCCATACGTCGTTTCATGGAACTGCCTTTCACTTTCTTTTAAATCAACTTCCGGTCTTTTTTTATCGACTCGTATATGCAAATCCTCTACATTGATCCTCGTTTTATCTGGCTTTTCATATGACTGGTCAAACAAAGATATCTGGGATGAGAGAGACTGGACTTCTCCAAGAGAAAAAACCTTTATCCGGCCAAACTTGCCATCATATCCCTCCTCAATGAACACCTCTCCGTTCCTGAGCCTTCGGATACCTTCTGCTAATACTTCATCCCCAATTTCTTTAATCTGTTCAAAAGGAAGATCAAGGAGGATCGAGAATTCTGATCCTCCCTTGCCTAAAAGTTCTTCATATTCTTTATTTACCGCCTTGCTGTTTGCGCCAACTCCTTTGATTTCTGCAATAAGATTTTTCAATGGAGTAAGGGAGGAAAACGGTTTTTTATCATCCCTTAACGCCGGATCTGCCCGGTCAGCAAGCTGCATAACCCTATTCAACACCCCTACGGTTACCTTCTTGCCGCATACAGGGCAAATACCTTTGTGTTTTATTGTCTCCTGCGGTGTCCAGCAAATGCCACACTTTCTGTGCCCATCTAAATGATATTTCCCTTCCTGTGGAAAAAACTCTATTGTTCCCAAAAACCTATTAGTATTATCTCCTTTCATTGCGGAAATGATACCAGGATAGGAAAGCTCTGCGTCAAAGAGATTCGCCTCTCTACCTAACTTCTCCGGTGAGTGGGCATCTGAGTTCGAAACGAGTGTATATCTATCTAAAAATGAACAGAGCCAGTTCATAGATGGATCGGATGAAAGTCCGGTCTCAACCGCAAAAATGTTTTCTGTGAGGTCACCAAAACATTCTTCCATTGTATCATAGCCGCTTTTTGCGCCAAGCACAGAAAACCATGGGGTCCATATATGGGCAGGAATAAAAACTGTGCCATCGCCTGCCTCTAAGGCTATCTCTAACAAATCCCTTGATGGTAACCCAAGTATAGGTCTTCCATCAGAGCTGATATTCCCCAATGCTTCCAGCCTGCTTTGTATCTTCTTTACCGCATCAAATGATGAGTATAAAATAAGGTTATGCACCTTTCTCACCCTGCCGTTTTTTTTATAGATATTACTTATCTCCCCAGAAAGAATAAACCTGACTGGTTGCGAAGATGAAGGAATAAGGCAGTCTTTTGTTATGCGATATTCATCTTTGAGTTTATATAGTCCATCCTCTGCTGGGACCATCTTCTCTTTTATCTCTTGACACCAGCCTGGATGAACTATATCGCCTGTTCCAATAACCTGGATTCCCTTGCGCCGCGCCCAGAGATCCAAATTCTCTGGGGTAAGACTACCGCTGGTAGCAATGGAATAATGGGAATGAATGTGGAGGTCGGCTATAAAACGCATGGTAAGTGGCTATAGTTTGTTGTACGTTGTCTAAATTAACATTTCTTAATCCCTTAATTCATTATTCATGATTGTTTCTGTTTCGGTAGGCGTAAATAACCTCTGCGCAAAAAAGAAATATTGCAGATGCATAAAAGATCCACATGAGCATTAGAATTATTGTGTTTAATGACCCATATACAAGACCAAAATTGGGATTATGTATAATCATCCAACCAAATATATGTTTGGCAATATCCAACATAATGGCACAGATAAAACCTCCTATCATGGCTTCACGAAAGATAATCTTCCCCGGAGTCACTATAGCATAGAGTGCAGTTAAAAAAAGTAGGTTCAATAACAAGGGAAAGATATATTTGAGCCCTACACTATTCAAAAAGATCGGCACCAGGGTGATACCAAAATAGTTATTCAGCATGATAAAGGCATTTACGGCTAAATTAAAAATCTGAAGGAAAATAAAAACAAGACCAACCACAGGAACGAAAAGAAAAGACATTATCTTAGAAACCCAAAAAGGTCTTAGATGTTCCCCTTTAAATACCCTTGTCAGGGAAAATTCAATCGAATCAAAAATAAGGGTGCTTGACCATAACATAAAAACAACAGCAAGCCAGGCAAAAATCCCGCTACCCAGGTTTATCCGGCCAACCTCATGTAAAACCTGGTCGCTGATAAAGGGTATGAGTTGATTGATATATACGCTTACCTTTGGTAATACCTCACCCTTAGATCCAACAAAAACACCGACTATGGATATAAGAAGATAGATAAAAGGAATAATAGAAAGAATCGCATAAAAGGAGATAGCAGCCGAAAGATTAAGACATCCATCTTCCTTGAAAGATAGCAAAGATTTTTTAAGGACTCTAATTACACCCATCTATCTGACTTTACGATGTGAGAGGAGATGCACCGTCTCCTTATCTGTATATATAAATATTTCGTGCCCTATAACTTCATCTGCCGTGGGGCCCTTTCTTACCATAGGAACTACATCTATCCTCGTTACATGTCGCCACTTACCAGTAACATTAATCCTGGTGACTATCCCATATCTATCAATAGTATAATTAATCCCGAATTCGTTAAGGACCTTTGTCACAAACCTGTTTTTTCTTTTGCTAACGGCATGTGCTCTTTCTTTCATGGCCCTGATCTGGGCCTGGGACCTTGCATGAGACACAGGAACAGAACAGAAGATAAATAGCGAGAAAATAACGAAAGAAATAAAAGGCGCTAATTTAACTTTCATCTTCCCCTCTTTAAAAATAATTAGCCGCCTAAATGTATATTTTATTAAAAATTATGTCAACAGTGCTTACGTCCCTCAAAGATAGGCAGGATGAAATGGAAAAAGGGGTAAAGAGAGATAGTAATCACACAAAAAAGCGAAAATCCCTTTGGGTAGCAGACTTTAAGTGATATAACCACCCAAAAGAGGCAAAAAAAATCAGTCCATTTGAATATATTGGATTCAGATGCTATAAGGAAACCATAATGAAT
>QMLT01000002.1 GCA_003646875.1 Deltaproteobacteria bacterium | reverse complement strand
TCAGCCACCAAGCCTGCCCTGGCGCGAGTGCCTTAGCATATATTGCAACTTATATAATATCTATTTATTTCATATAATATAGCTAAGCATTGCATGCCAGGTCTGGGCCAGGGGCACCAAGACCCGCCCGCCTCGCCTAAGGCGAAGCCGATGGCGAGCAGGCACTAAGATTATAAAATTATTCTTTATAATAGTCTTTATTCAATTTATATTCATCTTCCCAGCCTGCCGTCCGTCGGGCAGGTCTTTGGGTCTTTGTGCCTTCGTGGCTAAATAGTTACAAAACAATTAAAAAAAGGAGAGAACAATGGAAAAGAAATCAAATAGCGCTAAAACGCCCCTTAAGATCCAGGACATGACATTCAGGGATGGCCATCAGTCTAATCTGGCCACCAGAATGAGAACAGAGGATATGATCCCCATTGCCGAAGAAATGGAAGATATCGGTTTCTGGTCCATGGAGGTCTGGGGAGGGGCAACCTTTGACACAATGCATAGGTTTTTGGCAGAAGACCCATGGGAGAGACCAAGGACACTTAAAAAATATATCAAGAAAACACCCTTTTCCATGTTGCTCAGAGGCCAGAACCTTGTTGGGTATCGTAATTACGCAGACGATGTGGCCAGGGCATTTGTGGACAAGGCCTGTGAGGTAGGGATTGATATATTCATGGTCTTTGATGCCCTGAATGATTTCAGGAATTTTCAGACCGTTGTGGAAAGGATAAAGGCCAACGGAAAACACTTTTCAGGCAATATCTGTTATTCCCTCACGGAGAGAACCCTGGGAGGGGATGTGTTTAATCTGGACTATTTCATATCCAAATGCAAACAGCTCCAGGACATGGGCGCTGATAGCATACGTATCAAGGATATGGCCGGGCTAGTTGCGCCATATGATATCTATGAGCTTGTCACTGAACTGAAAAAAGTGATTACGGTCCCTCTTCATCTCCATACTCATTATACCAGCGGAATGGCATCCATGAGCTATTTGAAGGCCATCGAGGCAGGGATTGATATTGTTGACACCTGTCTCGCCCCATTTGCCATGAGAACTGCTATGCCCGCTATAGAGCCCCTTGTCGTTGCCCTTCAAGGCACCTCATGGGATACCGGGTTAGACCTGAATAAACTGCTTAAGTTAGATACCTATCTTGAGTCCATTGCGCCAAAATATAGGGACTACCTTGCCACCAACAGGATGGCAGTGATCGATACAGGGGTCCTGGCCCACCAGATACCTGGTGGCATGATCTCTAACCTGGTCAGCCAGCTTAAAGAGGCCAATGCCCTTGATAGGCTCCCTGAGGTCCATAAGGAGATACCAATTACCAGAAAAGAGTTAGGCACTCCTCCACTGGTCACCCCTACCTCACAGATCGTTGGGGTTCAGGCAGTATTAAATGTGCTGGTTGGGAAATATAAGATGATTACCAACCAGGTCAAAGACCTGGTCTATGGTCTCTATGGAAAGACACCCACACCCGTTGATCCAGAGGTGCAGAAAAAGGCGCTCAAAGGATATAAAAGAGGTGAGACACCTATAACAGGCAGGGCTGCGGATTTTATTGAGCCAGAGCTTGCCAAAGACAGAGAAAAGATAGGGGATCTGGCCAAAACCGAAGAAGACCTCCTTACCTATGCCCTATACCCCACCACGGGGGAGCAATTCTTAAAGTGGAAATATGGCATAGAAGAAAAACCCGATAGCGTCAAGCCAAAGACATTGGAGGATGTAAAAAGGGAGGATGAATTAATAGAGAAGGCAAAGGCGGAGGCCAGGGGGTAAGGAAGGATACTCCAGCTAATTATTATGTTTTAGGACAGTGATGATGGATTAGTCTATAGGAGGGCCTAGTGCATCCTGTATGGATAGGTTTAATCGGGTTTCTGGTAGGAATTATAGGGGGGTTTACCGGTATTGGCGGAGGTATCATTATAGTCCCCACGTTGTTGCTTTTGGGTTTTTCATCTCAGAAGGCAGTGGGAACTTCATTTTTATGTGTATTGCTTCTTTCTATTTCAGCATTATTTGCGCATTTCAGGCTTGAGAACATTGATTACAAAATGGGTTTGTTTTTAGCCATAGGCGCAATTGTTGGCGCGCAGATAGGGGCCAGGATAACAGAGTTGGTGCCTACTGAGATATTTAAAAAGCTATTTGCAATAATGCTTGTCCTGATTGCAATAAAGATTTTTTTTCAAAGATAGGAGTATTGGAAGCTAATTAGTGTCTGAACGAAAAGGACTGTTCAGGCAAAATCCGAATATCGAAATCAGAAATCCGAAACAAATTCGAATATCAAATGACAAAATGACCTAAACTAATATGTTGGAAATACAGTGTTTTTGTCATTGGAACATTAGTATTTTGGTTATTGTTTCGTATTTCGTGCTTCGGATTTCGAATTTGTTGACCGAAAAAACAGGGTTTTCGGTCAGACACTAATTCTAAGGGGAGATTGTGGCAGGATTCTTTTATGATTTTTCAGGGCTAAGTCTGAATTTTGGGATCTGTAGATAATTGAATGTAGAGACAGAAAAAAAAGCAAAAAAGATTTGACAATTTAGTAATAACGGAGTTATTGGTTGTAGCGGTTTGTGTAAGGAACATGTTTTCTGTTTTAAGGAGTTACAATGTTAGAAATAAGGCTTCATGGAAGAGGCGGCCAGGGTGCTGTAACCTCTGCAGAGCTATTAGCCCTATCAGCTATTAACGAGGGAAAATATGGGCAGGCATTTCCTTCCTTTGGCCCGGAGAGACGGGGGGCGCCCGTTGTAGCATTCTGTAGGGTGGATGATAAACAGATTAAGATTCGTTCGGAAATAAATAATCCGGACCTTGTTCTGGTGCTTGACCCATCCATACTGCGAATTGTTAATGTTACAGCAGGGCTAAAGGACGATGGAATTCTAATAACCAATACTAAGTATACGGCCGATGAGATTGGAAAGGAATTGGGATTAAAATGTAAGATTGCGGTGGTGAATGCCACAAGGATTGCCAGAGAGGAATTGGGATTGCCTATTACCAATACAACCATGCTTGGGGCATTATTAAAGGCTCGGGCTTTTGTGGACCCTGAATCCCTGATTGGACCATTAAAAGATAGATTCGGCAGGATAGCAGAAAAAAATATTAAGGCCTTCAAAAGGGCCTTTGAAGAGACACAACTTGCGTTTTGAATATAGAGGGGTATGAAAGTGAGCAAAACAAGACAGGACTTAACCTGGCAGGAACTCGAAATAGGGGCTACTATCATTACACCGGGCAATTCAGACGAATACAAAAGCGGTGATTGGAGATCCATACGACCGGTTGTAGATAAAAAAAAATGTATAAAATGTGGTACATGTTATATATTTTGTCCTGATGCCGCAATTTATGAGACAGAGGACGGCTTTTTTGAGGCAGACATGTTCTACTGTAAGGGGTGTGGAATTTGTGCTCAAGAATGCCCCACCCAGGCCATAGAAATGGTTGAGGAGGAAGAGTAATGGGGAAGAGAATCGGACTGGAGGTTTCACTATCTGCTGCGGAGGCAGTGAAAATGGCAAATGTGGATTGTATTGCTGCCTATCCCATTACGCCCCAGACACATATTGTTGAACATCTGTCTGAGCTGGTAAATAACGGTGAATTGGATGCAGAATTTATACCGGTGGAGTCTGAACACTCTGCAATGAGTGTAAGCGCCGGTGTGTCTGCTGTTGGGGCAAGGGCCTTCACCTGCACCAGTTCCCAGGGGCTTTCATTGATGAATGAAATTGTTCACATAGTTGCTTCCATGAGGCTGCCCATTGTGATGATTCTGGCAAACAGGTCTATGTCAGGGCCTATTAGCATCTGGAATGACCACACGGATGTTATGTCTATACGGGATTGCGGATGGATACAGGTGTTTGCTAATAATGGTCAGGAGGTTTTTGATAACGTCCTTTTTGCTTACAGGGTGGCGGAAAGCCAAAAGGTTATGCTCCCACTTATAATCAACATTGATGGTTTTATATTAACCCATGTGATTGAGCCTGTAGAATTCTGGGAGAAGGAACAGGTAAAACAATATCTGCCCGATTTTAAACCTGTTTATACCATGCACCCTGACAGGCCTGTCACTATGGGGGGTGTTGGGATGCCGTATGTATTTTCAGAGGCAAAGGTTGCCCAGGATGAGCCTTTAATACAATCAAAAGCTGAGATCATAACTGCATGGAAAGAGCTTGGAGATGTTGTTGGCAGATATTACAAGCCCGTAGAAACATATAGAATGGAGGATGCAGAGACATTATTTGTTACCCAGGGCAGTTTTGGTGAAACCGTGTCACTGGTTGTTGATGCCCTGAGAAATGAAGGGGAATCAGTTGGACTCGTTATGGATAGGCTCTGGAGGCCGTTTCCCTTTGATGAATTTAGAGAGGCTACGAGCCAGGCGAAGAACTTGATTGTAATTGATAGGGCAATATCCTATGGAGGGCAGGGTGGGCCCCTGGCCATTGACATACGCTCTGCTCTTTATAAGGGAGAAAATCAACCAAACATAACCAATTTTATCTGTGGCCTGGCCGGAAGAGATGTAACCATTAATGATTTTAAGAATATTTATCATAGGGCCATGGAAAAGATAAAAGAAAATCCTATGGAAGAAGATTTTGAATATTATGGAGTAAGAGGTAAGTAATGGAAATAGTTGAACCAACCAATGTATATGCATATAAGCTTATTACCAAAAAAGACTATTTTGCGCCGGGCCACAGGGCATGTCAGGGTTGCGCGGAGGCCCTGGCTGTAAGACTTGTTGCCAAGGCCCTCGGAAGAAATGTCATTGTTGCCTCTGCTACCGGTTGTATGGAGATTATATCATCTCCTTGGCCTTTTACGAGCTGGAGAGTTCCCTGGATACATGTTGCATTTGAAAATGCAGCAGCGGTTGCATCAGGCGTAGAGGCAGGCATGAAGGTCTTGATGAGAAAAGGGAAAGTGCCGAAAAAAAAGATAACCTTTCTTGCCATGGCAGGTGATGGAGGAACCAGTGATATTGGTGTTCAGGCCTTATCTGGTGCCCTTGAGAGAGGGCATGATTTTGTTTATATATGCTATGATAATGAGGCATATATGAATACCGGCATTCAACGTTCATCCTCTACACCATATGGGGCCTCTACTACTACATCTCCCGCAGGGAAGGTGATACCCGGTCAGATGACCTGGAAGAAAAATATGCCTGAAATCGCTGCAGCCCATAGTATCCCTTATGTTGCCACAGCCTGCCCAAGTTACCCCATAGATCTTGTAGAAAAGGTGAAAAAAGCAGCAAAAATAAAAGGGCCAGCATATATTCACATGCTTTCAGTCTGCCCTACGGGGTGGAGACTCCCCCCGGAGCTTTCCATAAAGGCCGGTCGTCTGGCAGTTGAGACAGGCGTATTTCCCTTATATGAGGTAGACCACGGCCGGTATAGATTTACCGAAAAGGTAGAAAAATTGAGACCTGTCGAGGAATATTTAAAGATACAGGGTCGGTTCAGACATCTGAGTGAAGAAATGAGAGATACAATCCAGAAGAGGGTTGTGGAGGAATATAAAAAATTAGTTAAAAAGGTACAAATGACTCAAGGAGACTAAATGGATCACAAGTGTATTGATAAAATATTAGAAAAATACGGCCATCAAGAATCTTCCATAATTGCAATCTTACAGGATTTGCAGGAGGAGGAGAATTACCTTCCTGAAAATGATCTTGCATACATTTCAGAGAACCTGCCCATTCCTTTAACAAGGATATATAGGATAGCCACATTTTATAATGCCTTCAACCTTACCCCTCGCGGGAAATATCCTGTTAGTGTGTGCATGGGGACGGCATGTCATGTCAGGGGAGCGCCAATGGTATTTGACCGGGTGAGATTGGAGCTTGGCATTGATATTGGTGGAGTTACTGAAGATGGGCTTTTTTCTTTAGAGACAGTCAATTGCCTGGGCGCTTGCGCCTTAGGTCCTATTGTCGTCATTGGAAAAGAGTACCATGGAAATATGACTCCTGCAAAGGTTGAGTCCACTATTAAAAAATATAGGAAGAGAATCGCTAAGGAAAAATGATGAAAAGGATTGATAGCCCCAAAAAACTTGAAGATATAAGAAAAGAGATCATAGGTGCAAGAGACCCTGATAAACCATGTATAACTATATGCTCTGGAACTGGATGCAGGGCCTTTGGATCTGAAAACGTTACAGAATCCTTTAGAAAAGAGTTAAAAAAACATGGCCTGGAGGAAACAATAGACGTTAGAACCACAGGGTGCCATGGATTCTGTGAAAAAGGACCTGTTGTGGTTATAAATCCTCATGGTATATTTTATCAAAAGGTGAGCCCAAAAGATACAAATGAGATTATAACCGAAACCTTGCTCAATAATAAGGTTATTGAACGCCTTCTATATACCCATCCGGAGACAGGGCAAAAGATCGTAAAGGAAAGTGAAATTCCCTTTTACAAGGGTCAGATGAGGGTAATTTTTGGGAACAATGGTAAGATAGATCCAACATCTATAGATGACTATATTGCCATTGGGGGCTACTCTGCATTATCAATAACCTTGACAGATTATTCACCTGTAGAGATTATTGAGATAATCAAAAAATCAGGTCTTCGTGGCAGAGGTGGAGGCGGATTTCCTGCGGGGGTAAAATGGGAATCATGCAGAAATGCTGCCGGTAATAAGCATTATGTAATATGCAATGCCGATGAAGGGGATCCTGGGGCCTATATGGACAGAAGTCTCTTAGAGGGGAATCCCCACAGTGTTCTTGAAGGTATGATAATCGGGGCCTATGCAATTGGCTCTGACGAGGGTTATATCTATGTGAGGAATGAATACCCACTCGCCGTAAGAAATGTTGAGATAGCCATTGCTAGCCTCAAGGAATGTGGGTTGCTTGGGGAAAATATACTTGGCTCAGGGTTAAATTTTGATATCAAAGTCAGCAGAGGCGGCGGGGCCTTTGTATGTGGGGAGTCATCGGCCCTGGTAGCGTCTCTTGAAGGTAGAGTTGGAGAGCCTCGGGCAAAACACATACATCGGGTTGAAAGCGGCATCTGGGATCAGCCAACAAATCTCAATAATGTGGAAACCTGGGCCAATGTGCCCCTTATTATAAATAAAGGGGTTGATTGGTATACCAGCATAGGCACTGAAGGCAGTAAAGGAACCAAAATTTTTTCTTTAGTAGGAAAGGTCAATAATACAGGATTAGTCGAAGTTCCGATGGGAATGAATATAAAAGAAATCGTCTATGAAATTGGAGGCGGCATTCCTGAAGGTAGAAAACTAAAGGCCGTCCAAACTGGAGGCCCTTCTGGTGGAGTAATCCCTGAATCCTTAATGGACGTCCCGGTAGATTTTGACAGGCTCACAGATGTGGGTTCTATGATGGGATCTGGCGGTATGATTGTCATGGACGATAAGACCTGCATGGTAGATACAGCCAAATATTTTATGAATTTTTTGAGGGGTGAGAGTTGTGGAAAATGCACAACCTGCAGGGAAGGCACACAACGGATGTATGAAATCCTCGAGGCAATCAGCAATGGTGATGGAAAAGAGGGCGATATCGAACTCCTGGAGGAACTAAGTTGGGCGGTTGCTGAAGGCTCGCTGTGCGCCCTTGGTCAGACGGCTCCGAATCCTGTGCTGAGCACTATCCGATATTTCAGGGATGAATATGAGGCGCATATCAAAGAAAAAAGGTGCCCGGCAGGTGTCTGCAAGGCCCTTATAACGTACTCTATCGATGAAGAAAATTGCACTGGTTGTGGTGCATGCAAAAAGGTGTGTCCAGTAGAGGCAATTACAGGTGAGAAAAAAGAGCTTCACACGATAGATCCTGATAAATGCATACGCTGTGGTGCATGCATGGCGGCCTGTAATTTTGATGCCGTAAAAGTGGTTTAAGCTCCTTGCTCGTTTCCATAAAACCAGCAAATAATTAGCAACAAGGAAAAGGTTATTTAAAGATGATTAAATTTACAATTGATGGAGTGGAAGTAGAGGCAGAAGAGGGACAGAACGTTCTTCAGGTTGCCCTGGATAATGGATTTGATATCCCTCATCTTTGCTACCATGAGGCCCTTGAACCTTATGGCGCATGCCGTCTTTGTCAGGTAGAAATCACCAAAGGCAACAGAACAAGGCTTACCACATCATGTAATTATCCAGCGCTGGAAGGAATTCAGGTTCAAACAGGCACAGAAAAGGTTATAAAGGCCAGAAAGATGGTCATAGAGCTGTTGTTGGCCAGATCCCCCAATGTACCTGTTATCAAAGATTTGGCTGAGGAATATTCGGTAGGAACGCCACGATTCACGCTTGGAGATGATGACTGCATCCTCTGTGGTTTGTGCGAACGTGTCTGTCGGGAGATAGTTGGTGTTGAGGCCATTTCCTTCCTGGGAAGAGGCTCTGATAGAAAGGTGGGGCCACCATTAGAGATCAACCCCCAAACATGTATAGGATGTGGAGCCTGTGCATATGTATGCCCTACGGATTGTATAAAGGTTGAGGAAAATGAAAACGAGAGAACTATTGTCCGATGGGGAAGGACACTTCCTATGAAAAAGTGCAAGGTTTGCGGAAGGAGCTTTGCCCCATGGTTTCAGTTAGACTATTTCGGAAAAATTACCGAAGGGATCCCAAGTGATTTCTGGGATAAATGCCCTGACTGTAGATAAGGCTTATTCGGTGTTGGAAACTGGAAACCCTGGCCCAGACCTGGTCAACAAAAATAGTATAAAAGACTGGTCTGAAATGAGTGCCGGAGAAGGCGCAGTGAGCAATTTCAGTCGCACCAGGGCGGGCTTGAAACTGGATAAAGACAACGATGAAATTCGGCATTCAATATCCAATATTAAGTTTCTAATTTCAAGTTTGATGAACTCGTAAAAAGTCCCATTTCACCTCCCGTTGTGGGAGGGGATTAAGGGGAGGGGGCACCCTCACCCCAACCCTCTCCCATCGAGGGAGAGGGGGTTTTTCGACTTTTTACGAGTTCATCAAGTTTCAAAGCTGGAAATTGCAATGGACTGTATTTTTTGTAAGATTATTGATGGAGAGGTACCTGCGGTCAAGGTATTGGATGAGGAACTGGTAATTGCCTTTATGGATATTAATCCTTCAAGTAAAGGCCACATGCTGGTAGTCCCAAAAAACCACGCCGAGAACATATTTGAAATACCGGAAAGTGATTTAGCAGCCACTGTTAAAGCTGTAAAAAGATGTGCAAAGGCAGCGAAAGAGGCGCTCAATGCAGAGGGCATAACCATTCTTCAACTCAATGGCAAGGCATCAGATCAAATAGTTCCCCATCTTCATATTCACATCATACCCAGGTGGAAAAATGATGGTTTATCAATGTCCAACTGGGAGATGAAACAGGGCGATATGGAAAAGATAAAAAATATAGCCCGGAAGGTAAAGGAGCATCTCTCTTAATTATTCAGCCACCACCTCCGTTCTGACCTGGAACGGTGCGAGATAAGACATGAAGTCACTAAGATTATAGATAAACAGGAATACCACTGCGGCCGGTTGCTAAACCTAGCGCTGGAAAAGCATGGCAAAGAGGCCAAAAGAGATTATGAACTGAATAAATTCATCAAGATGGCTCCAAGAACTCAGGCATACATCGTCAAACTTCTTTTGTCGAAGCTTCTCCCTGACAAGGGCCTGATTCAAGAGGATGACTTTGGTCGGTCTTTTCACTGTATCCTGGGTTTGATATATCATTGCAGGATACTTTACTTTATATAATTTTAAATCATTTGTCTACAATTTTATTACATTTTTTTAAATTTCTATAAGGTGCCTATCGAGTTTGTAAATTTCTGTCAAAAGGGTCTTTTTTCTCTCTGTTTTCCTTGAATTTTTCTACCTTTCCCTTCATCTCATCCATAAGATCTTCCATATCTTTCATTGACAATTCGTTTATATATCTCGGCACATACAAAACCACCGTATTTTTTTCCATCTGCAAATAGGGTTTTTCTAGCATCTTTTTCGGTTTTCTTCCAATCAGGCCTAAAGTTCTTGCCGCCATAGTCAAATGTGAACAGATTTGATGGGACTAATCCATTTGAAAACGCCTGTTGCTCCCATTAAACCTCATTCTAACCTCATGAACTGAGCGGGCATGCTCCATGTCATTCATTATAGACTAAGGCTCGAATCACGTTCCCATGAAAACACGATCCTGAGATGCGGCGCACGACGGTCATAAAGGTATCAGGAAAAGGTCCTTGTCTTGACTATAAAATACATGAACAGAAATGGGAATCTCTATGGTTAATCTCATCCTGAAAATGAATGAATTGACATTAGAAATCTATCCCTTTAATATGAAAAAAAAATGACCTTTCGGGCACAGCGAAGGATGAAATTAGTTGAGTGGTCAAATGGATGAGCGGTTGAGTAGTAAAGACGTTCACTTTAGGCAATTAGCTCACTTTAGGCGCTTTCATATAAAAATAAATAACTCTTGGGGAAAAGTGATCGATTGACAAAATTCCCCTTGACAGGGCGGTTAGTGCGCCTTAGGCGCATTATAATAAATGAGTAACTTTCTTGTTCAAATAAACACTCTCTGCAAGATGGAGGCCAATATTCCAGCATTCTATTACCATATTCGGCCTACATGGAACATGTTCCATTAAAAATACTGTCTCGCTGCGCAGGGGCTTACGCAGCGTGCATTTCAACAAGCTGTAGAAATTACGATATATGATTACCAAACCTCTTCTTAACAGGAATCTGTGCTTACGCTTATCACTGCTCCTTGTCAGCGTTTACGCTTTAAGTGGTTGCGCCGCTAATGTGACCAGATCTCTTTCCTGCACGCAGATTCGCCCGAACAAGGTAGATGTGGCACCGCCGTTGAAACACTCTCAGCTCGCAGTCCTCCCATTTGACACCAGAGACACAAAAATTGAAGGGGGCCATCACGAAGGCCTCATGCAGGTTCGCCAGCCTTGGATTTTTGGTATATCGAAGGAACAAAGAGAAATGCTTTATAGCAATGCAGGCCGGCTTGCAGCTCTTTCCTTCGTATCCGAACTGAAAAACCAGGGACTTTCCGTTACTATCCTTGAAAGCGAGCAGAGCGCTTCTTCGAGGGATCCCAGTCTCTTACTAACCGGCAAGGTGGAACGGGTGATTCTCAACACCTATGGGCATGGCACAAAAGAAGGATTTGGTTCAGCGGGAAATTACTGGGAAGCCACTGTATTCTTTTCCAATATCCAGCTAAAAGATACCCAATCCAATAGAGTTTTTAGGGTTGATGATATTCAGAGCTATGCGAAGTTGGAGAACTGTCCTGCGCAATTGGATTGGACCATGTTAACCGTAGCTGTCAAATCATTACAAGGCGCGCTATACCTTTACCAGATGCGCGCGGCATCTAGCCCCTTTACTGCAATATCTAAGGGAAAAAAGTATGTCGAAACCTGGAAGGCCGATTACGCCCTGGACAAGTATGTGGTATCACCAATTGAAGTCGCAGCGAGGCATGCCGCTGCTCAGTTTTTACAAAGGCTGTCAACTGATGCCCAATGAAAGCTCCCACGGGGAATAGATAAGACTTAGAGTATGAATGGACTCGCGCAGTCCACATCTCTTCCCGCAAGTCGTTTCTATTTTCCGAAATAACTCACCCGCCCTCCATCCCCTTGAGCAGCGCCAGTACATTATAAATTACATCGGATTGCTGTTCTTTCAACTCCTGCGCTATTTCCTTTAAATAGCTCTCCCTATTGTTAGAAGATACGTTGAAGATAGTCACATAACCCCTTTTTCTAAATATATTTACCGCTCCATCTCCAAATTGGAGATCTATATCTAAAACAAAGGCTCTATTGATACCTCCCCTGGTGCTGACCATGTCCCCTATATCCTCAAGAACCCCCTGTGACCAGCAACCCACGTTATGGGTAAAGATCAGCCCCTGGTGGGAGGGGATTAATGGGAGGGGGTATAACTATCTAACATTTTATCTTATTTACCCACACCCCTGCCCGCCATCGCGAGCCTGAACTCGCTCAGGCGAGGCGGGCAGGCCAACCCTCTCCCTTCGATGGAGAGGGAGTTTTGCGACTTTCTACGAGGTAGTCAATGATGCATTTTGACGAACTTTGATGTTATTCTTTAGCATTATTTTTTCTCTAAGCAATGGAAAATTTCTTTCCGAGGAAAGGATATAGTATTCTTTCAATTTCCACGGATCCTTACTTTCTCTGGCAAATAGTACAGCATCTAATTGAGTTATCTCATTGCCAGTTTGATATGAACGTAGACTTAATCCTGCGGACAAAAAAATCGGCCAGGAGCCTGCAAAATCCCAAATATGTGCGCCAAAAAAGGCACCACATCCACGGCCAATAGTCGGCCAACATAGACTTAGAACTGCACAGAGAGGATTCATTAATTGACAATCAGAAGAATTCCAATCGAACTTTTCAAAGAATGAATCGTTGGAGATAAATATGGATTGTCTTGAAATCTGGTGGTCAATTGGAGAAATGAGCATAGTTTCTTCACATTCTGTATAGGCATTCTGCACGAAGAAAGACTGTTTCCCATCAGAATAAAATAATTCCCCAAGCATTGGAAAATAGACAACCCCTAGCCAGGGTTTTAATTCCTTTATTAAGCCTATTGATATACCAAAATTTGGCATTCGATTCGAGAATGATCTTGTTCCATCGATTGGATCTATCGCCCAGATAAAAGCCGTGTCTTCAAAATGGGATTGGTCAAAAGATTCAGCACATTCAGTATCTTCCTCATCAATTAGCATATGATCTGGTGTTTTAAGTAGATCATCTATGACACTAAAGGCAAGCTTTGATATCTCCACATCTGCTTTCGTTAGGATAGTTCTATCGGATTTCAAAAAATAGCCGCCACTCGAAATTAGCTCCAGGGCAATTTTCCCTCCCTTAAAGGCAATATCTTTCATCCGAGAAAAATATTCTTCTCTCATTGTTTCATCTTACCTTTTCGACATATTTAAGATAATTCTCAGATTTATTAAAAAACTTTGTAAGCTCAGTCAGGCTCCTAACGCTTAATGCTCCCTTTTTCTGAAACGCTTTCTTTTCAAAAATTTTAGCGATCCCAATAAAATTTATTCTTTTATCTCTCGAAAAATCACAATCCTTTAAAGAATCCGCTACAAAAATCACTTTATCGGGTTGCAATTTGTAATGTTGAAGGATGAAATCAATCTGCTGGCCTTTTTTAAAATTCGGTTTATGACCAAAAATGTTGTCTAACAGAATATCAATTTTGTTTAACTGGCAATATTTTATAATAATTTCTTGTTTTGTGCTACTACAAATAAATGTCTTAATGTTTTTACTTCTAAAATACTTCAGAGTGGGAATGACATTGGGGAAGACAGGATGGTCAAAAATACTTTCTAACTTCCTTTCCTCGAAACCAGCCGCTATTTTTTGGTTATTGGGGTGATTTGGAAAAATGGATTCTAACTGGCTCGCAAAATCTACGCCGGTAGTCTCTAAATATCTCCTTTTAGCCTCCTCTTTAGAGATATCGTAGTTTGCGGTAATAAGTTTTACAGCCAACTCCGTTAAGAAGGGCATTGTATTTGCTAAAGTTCCATCAAAATCGAAAATGATTGCTTTAATCCTACCTATCATCCTGAAAGTAGTTTCTTTGGTAAAATATCGCCATGACAGAATAAATCGGGATATTACAATTATATTGGTTTGCAAGGCCATAACAAGCAAGGCAAGGAATACATAAATCGGATGAAAATAGCTCATTATTCCCCCGATAAAAAGCAAAAATAGCCTGATGTCTCTACCTCTTCCCGCTACAATCCCTCTCCTTTTATATACATAGCCAAAATTAACTACAGAGGTTGCAGAAGTGTAACTGACCATCAAGTTTCCTAAGATAGCTATTATAGAAGTGCTACTAATAGTTAAAGGGCTCCAATAAATCCCCACTATTTCTTTACCGCCTATTTCAGATAGTGAGTAATAGAACATCCCTAAAAGTATGAAGCCATCAGCATAGCGATCAAGTGTTATGTCAGTGAAATGTCCAAACCGGGATGCCATATGCTTGAGTCTTGCAAATTGGCCATCACTATAATCCAATATACTTGATACTTGTATCAGCAATGCTCCTATAACAGCATGGCCAAGAATAAAAGATAAACTGCTTATTAGGGCTACAATAAAACTCAAGAAAGAGACCTGGTTGGGAGTAAATCCCTTATATATTTTAAGAAGGGCAGGAGTGAAAATCCTGGTGGCAAATGTGGCATTTATATATCGGGTTATTGGACCAGCCTGTTTTATTGAATTATTATACAATAGTTTTGAGGCCTTTTTGCGATCCTTCTTTGTATTCACATCAATCCAATAATCATCTTTGATATCAACAGCTTTAACCTTCTCTTTTTCAGCCATTACACATATTGCTCTTAAAAGATAATCATTGCCATAAGGTAAATTTTTTTTAATAGCGCTGAATATTGCGGGAGAGCAAAGAAAAATTCCTGTATTGTATGCATTATATTCATTAATATTTCTTCCTATGTCTATGATCCTATTGTCTTTGACAACAACTTTACTAATATTATCAGCATTAGTGAGCCTATTTTTTTTGATGCGATAATCTACAGCCAGCAAAACCTCGTCATCGGCTATTTTTTCATTCTTTAGTTTTTCCAGGATCGATTCGTCAAAGATATGATCCCCCATCAATAGAATAAAATTCTCATTCAATATTTTTTTTGCCTTAAGAACGGATAAGCCGTTCCCTTTTTCCGATTCTTCATTTATGATATGTGTTATATTTATATCTCTTCTCTGGCTAAATCTGTCAAGATAGTCTCTCACCTCTGCATCATTGTATCCAGTGACCACATAGAAATCCTTTAGACCGGTATTCTTTGCGGTCAATATAATCCGTTCAATTAAGGATAATCCCAGAACTTGAGTAAGGGGCTTTGAATCGCCCTTAGTTGACATTCCACTCTCCGATCCAGCAGCTATGATCAGGCATTTCATGTTTAATTCTCGCTTTTTCCTTTAAAGAAATCTTCAGCCACGGATTTATGCTGATTATCCCTGATATTTTCTAAGAATAATGTCTGTAATTTCTTTATATTTCAACTTATCTGCGTTCATCTGTTTGAACCTGCCCGCCGTCTGGCAGGCGGGTCTGTGGCTGAAGGGTTACAAATCTTCTGTTAGAGGCATTTTCATAACTTTATCCCAGCCCTTTGTCTTAATACCGACTCAACTTCTCTTTCCTTATAGATCCAGATAAGCAACGTCATAATTGCCGCAAAAATTGCCCCAAGAATCCAAAAGCAGAAACCAGCATTCCAGCTAAACTTCTCTATCAAATAACCTGTGCCCACACCAGTCAAACTTGCTCCTAAGTATCCCATTGCATCTATAAAACCGGTTACTGACGAAGCGGCTTTACGAGAGCCGAAATCTGCAGGTATTGCAGCTACTATTAGTATGTGAGGACCAAAGGTAAAGAACCCAATAAAAAGTAAGATGATTAAACTTACCATCCAATTATCACCTGGAACAATTCTAAAAAGATAACAAGAGATAGCCAATAAAACCAGCATTATAAAAGAAACTGGCGCTCTACGGTGCTTAAATATTTTGTCAGATGCCCAACCAGCAAAAATCGCCCCCAATCCTCCAGCAACAGGAAAGGCAATACCCTTATAAGCAGCCACAGAAATTGTTGCACCTTGTTCCTCAAACATGAAGGTAGGTGCCCAGGACATAAAACCGTAGCGAACAATATTTAGTCCAAATAGCCCAAAGGCAGCAAACCAGATAGAGGGATCTAAAAGTGTAATTTTTAGGGTATTTCGAAAACCTATATGGGCATCTTTGCGAATCTCATTGTTTTCAATGCCCCTTTCTTGTTCCTCTAAGCTCGGCAACCCCACTTCTTCAGGTGCATTCCGCGCACGAATAAACCAATGGAGAGCAACCAATATACAAAATATAGCGGGAAGAAAAAAAGTAAAACGCCAGTCGAAATACTTGATGATTGTGCCTGCCAAAAGCCAGGAGATAGCCCCTCCAATAATGTAACTTGTGCCTAACCGCCCAGAAATTTTACCCCTAACTTTGACAGGGAACCAGTTGGCCATTGCCTTGACAGTCGGTCCCCATCCCATTGACTGGAAATATCCATTCAGTCCCCATACCACTATCATAAGACCTAATAATCCACCAGTAAAGCCATATATGATGTTCAGCACTGCTGAGGACAGTAGACCTAATGTAATTATCCGTCTTGAATTCAGTTTATCACCAAGTTGACCATTTATGAATTGCCCTATTGCGTATAGCAGAAACAAACTACTTAGGACAAGTCCCATATTGGTTTTTGTCAAATTGAAATCTTGCATTATTTCAGGCATAGCAATGAAAATATTTACCCGTAAAAGATAGAAAGAGGCATAGGTTACCCACATAAGCCAGAACATCTTTTTCTGCCATGTGCCTATTAGCTCAGATACTGATGAACTTAATGTCTTTTTCACTTTTTCGTTACCTCCCTTGTTTTGCTCTCAGCTTCTTTCCTTTATGCTGTTCTTTATGTCCGTTGATGATTGTGAGGGAAAATATGGTAAGACAACTACTTTACCATGAATGCTGTCCATATATTCTCTTGCCTTTTCAATTGCCTCTTCATCGTGACTCGTGCTCTCCATCAAAATGTCGGGCTTGATTCTCATTACATTTGGTAGTGGGGAGTAAGTTTCCTGGGCAACAGCAACATCCACATATTTTATTGCACTTGCAAGCTCTATTCTTTCCTCAAATGAAAGTATAGGTCTTTCCTTTTTCTCCATAACCGCCTCATCTGTAAGGATTCCTACAATTAACTTCCCATCTTCTCCGGCTATTGCTTTGGCATTTTTCATCATTAGCAAATGTCCTTTGTGAACAATATCTAAAACATAATATGAATAGACCAGTTTCATCATTGTCTCCTTTCATTGTATATCTGTGACAACATGACATAACTGACTGGAATTTATGCAATGAAAAATGAGGCTTTTAAAATATAAGCATTCTTCCAGATTTACCTAACTGTGAAGATGCAACCCTGTGTCCTTCAACGAAGATAAATAGGGTTGGAAAAGATCCATGGCCTCAATCCAAATATAGGCGTTTTTCGTAATACCTCTACCCTGTATACACCTCTTTCATGTATCTTGATAGACAGCGCACTGCCATATCCTGTTTTGAAAAGGGATCCATCCTTAATAATTCTTATTAGTCCCTTTCTTGGGAGTTTAATCACCAATTCGCCCGTGCTGAATTTACTCCCCTGACCCATCTCAAGTCTCTCTTGATCTCTCATAAAATAAAATTTGAAGCCCTTTGCGCTGCATAGGCCATCATGGGCTATAAAGCAATTACCTTCCCTGAGTGAGGCATAGATGATTTTTTTATCTGTCTTTACATCTCCACTAAGTGGGGAACGTGTAAGAATATGGGTATTTATAGTATTTAAGAGATATCTGTATGAAAGAGGCGTAAGTTTAATGAATCCTATCTTCATAGAAGATGCGTGTGCATCTGAGCCTCCTATAGCTACTACTCGTCCCTCAGAGCATAGTCTGTCCCATGTAGCCAGGGTCTTTTTGCTCGGGCCTTTTAGGGTATACTTTTTGAAGATAAGATGGAATATTCCATGCCAGAAAGATCTGACATTTTCTTTCCATCGTGATGAGAAGTTCCAGATACAGATACCTGCATAACCCTTCACTGACCAATCTCGCCAGGTATAGGCCACGTTATTTTGCAGAAAATGCATTCCTTTTTCAAAAGGATGGGCCAAAAATCCAAAGCCTCCTTGAAGGTTTACGGCATCTATGACCTCTTGAGGAGAGTAGCTCTCATCATTCACCTGGTGTGTAATATTAAAGGCAAGGTAGTGATGGGAACTGGCGCCAATCTCAGAGCCAACTAAAACAAGAATACCCTTATGATACCCCTGGTCTTCAAGGTGAAGTTGGGTGAGATATGAATGATCATTCAGGATGATAAAATCAAGGCCTACCGCCCTTGCTGCTTCAGTAACCTCTTTTACACCCCCGCCTCCATCCGAGTGTGTTGTGTGGATGTGGAGATTACCTACATATTCAAAAGGAAAACCCTTTGTCATTTAGCCCTCATACCTATCAAGCGCCTTCAGTCCGGCTCTCATCGGACTTTTCACAGCAAAGATATTCACAAAGATAACGCCAATAAAAGAACAAACTACCCATATCCATTGAATGCGGGTAATCGAGACTCCTTTAAAATGTGCTGAAAGTATAGTGTAAACAGGTCCGGCCTCCAGCATAATGACCAGGGAGATAAAAACGGAGCTGCTTATCATATAGATTAACGCCCCAGAGCCTGTCGCTACCTGGGAAATATTTTCATGGTGGAAATTTGGGTAAACAGCGCCCAGGCCAATCCCTAAGGCGACAATTCCAAAGACTAAAAAAAATATAGTTACTGAGGACAGCGCCATCATAAAGGAGGTTACCTTTAACAGGTAATTGGTGTAAATTATCAACACCTCAGACAAAATAAGCATAGGAAGGAGGTAGGCAAAATATTTAGACCACAGGAAACGCCGTGCTGAAAGAGGTGAAGAAAGGACAATCCAGAAGGCCTGACCTTCTGAGCTTACTGCCGGAAAGATGAAACGGGCAGAGATAGCCGAAATCACAAATCCTGCTAGGCCAATATTCAGAAAGGATAATGCATTCTGAAGATATATAGACTTTATTGGACTTCTCTCAAGAGGGAGAACGCTGAAATTATAGATATACACAACCACAAGGGCAGCCAGGAGAAGGAGCTGTGACCACTGGCTATTGTCCCGAAAAAAGGTGCGCACATCCTTGGCAATCAAAGAAGCGCTCTCCGGCCCAAACGGTTTGGTTACTGCTGATACTATTCTTTCAAGCATTCTCTTCCCGATATGACTCCTTTTTTTTGCCTCCTGTGCCTTTGAAAAGCCGCTAAAATATATGCGTCCAGCCATCCAGATATCTATTACTACCATTGCAAGGGCGGTACTCCAGAGGAGAATAGCATTAAATACCTGACTTGCTGGATAGCGAGTCAATCGTGCCCACAGAATATCTGTTGCCCAATGGCTTGGCAGATAAGGGGAATCAGGTGCCTTTAAGGCGCCTAAATATTGGGCTATGTGTACAAATGCGTCTGGATTGACCAGCCTTTCTGGTCTTAGGAATCGGAAAAGTAAATAGAGAATGACAATGAGAATAACAGACATAAGCATGATAATGTCACTGGCCTTCTGAGCAGGAAAAAACCTCACTAATACCATAATTACCATGATGCCTAAGCATGCTGAAATAATGATTAAAGGGAAAGACACATAGGTCAGGCTCAGATAATAATCAAGATTAGCATGGTAAACAAGTCCATAGGCCATCATCAGAGGAAGGCCAAATACAACCACCATCCATGAGCTATCAAATACCGTATAAAGGGATCGGCTTAGAAATACCTCTGTAAGCGTCGCTGGCGAAGAGTGGCATATTTCTAAATCTTCAGAGAGGTAGAGATTAGAAAGGGCGGTGATAACATGGCTGAAGATTAAGATAGAAAAAAAGATTAAAAAAACCATGCCAAGAAGATGCCTTGCAAGAATATCACCGATCATCTCCTGCGAAGAAAAATACATGAGTACTTTATAGGTAAGGTAAAAAAGAACCAACCAAAACAGGCAACCTGCGCCGGTGAGGGTTAAAATCTTTATCATTCTATTACTCCGTGATCTCTTAAGGCCATTTTTAAAACTGATGAGTCTGGGAGAAATCAGAAGTTTAAACATTCTCACCTGGATACTGCCCTCCTGTTATTTTAAGAAATATACTCTCTAAATTTCCTTCTACACCTGCCTGTTTTTTTAGATCTTCAGATGTTCCTGAGGCCACAATTCTACCCTTATCTACAATAGCTATCTGTTGGCATACCTCTTGGGCCAAAGCCAGGGTGTGAGTAGACATAAAGACTGTAGCTCCATCATTTGCCCACTCTTTAAATATCTCCTTTACCAACTTAGCGCCCTTTGGATCGAGACCCACCATTGGCTCATCAACAATAATAACCCTGGGTTTATGTATCATAGCTGATGCTATAATGAGCCGTTGTTTCATGCCGTGTGAGTAAGATTCAATAAGCTCATCAGCCCAGTCAGTTAATTCAAATAGGCTTAGCAAATCTGCAATCCTTTCATCCAACCTATTCTCTTTCATTCTATAGAGCCCTGCCTTAAATCTCAGGAACTCTATCCCGCTGAGTTTTTCATAAAGAAAGGGCCGATCAGGTATAAAACCAACAATCCTTTTCACCTTCGATGGTTCCCTGGCTATATCTAAGCCATTGATATAGATCTTACCCCTGGTAGGCTTTAACACACCTGCCATCATCTTGATAGTAGTTGTCTTTCCTGCTCCATTTGGCCCTATAAACCCAAAAATGGTTCCTCGAGGAACATTCAGATTCAAATTATCAACAGCCTTTGTTCCACGGTAAATCTTTGTAAGATTCTCAAATCTAATCATTAGTAATCCTAAAAATTCAGCCACAAGGCGCAAAGAAAGGATATTAAGTTTATTTATGTTGAAACTGCCAGGTAGATATTAAAAACAAAAAATTGCATTAGTGTCTTGTGGCTGAAATATTACCGGTAATCTAAAATAGTGAACCTGATGTTCCCAATTATTCCTGCAATCTGGACCTGTTTTTCGATCCCGCCTTCTATAAGTTTGATATGGGTAGCATCTACAGGCATCTGCCTTAGGATTGCATCCATGGAAATCCATCTGTTTATGTAAGCCTCGTTCCATGCATGGTAATAAAATTTTCCATCTTTGTAAACCAGACCAACAACGATTCTGGCTGGAATTCCAACCGCCCGTAATAGGGCAGTCAGAATAGTGGCATGCTCATTACAATCTCCTTTTTTATAAGTAAAAACCTCTTTTGCATTTGGAATGGATACAACCGGCGCCTTCTCTAAATTTTCAAAAACCCACCCCATGATCATCTGAGCCGCTAAAAAGGGATTAACAGTTTTCTTAACTATTTGTCTGGCTAAGCTGATTATCTCTTGATCATCGGATTGAATTAACATCTCCGGTCTTAGAAAATGTAATAAACTATTTTCTTTACCCTTATACGGTATTGTATAGTTAGCTGTAAAGGGAGGGGTTTCTTTTGTTACTGTAAGGACCCTGCCGGTTAAAGATTGCCTTGGCCCATTAACAGACATAGGTGAAGGTGTCTGATCAAAAAGAACTTTTAGGTATGATAGTTCTCGGGGATTTGTGAGCCTTTGAGCTACTTTTATGGCTGATAATTCATAAAAATCTATACTTTTTGATCTATCTAATCCTAATGGGGCCTTAGCGGGACTGGATCTGACAAGAGTAAATCCCATAAAACCCTTCTCCTTTAGAGATTTGCCTTTCTCATCAATCCAGAAAACCAGAGGATGATCCAAAAAGTTCATTTCCAACCGGAATGCCTTATATAGTTTACTATTAATCTCGACATCTTCTTTTGCCACTACCTTAATAACCGCAGGGTTAGTTGTCATGGTAACTGGATCAAAGACCGGAAAACAATAAGAGTCACCTACCTTGAATGTGCAAGACTTAAAAAACTCCGTCATGCCTGCGCTAATCATTGGCTTTGATGGCAATCTAATTAATTTGGTTTTTTCTTTCCCTTTCTCTCCCATTGAGAGATAAAGATTATTTCCCTTTATGGCGCCGGATATCTTGAACTCAATGAGCCCAGAGGAAAGTGAAAATTTAAAATTATTCAAACGGAATTCTTCATCTAACTCTGCCTTTGTAGAGCTAAGAATTTCATGTGTCGAGCCCATTAAATTAACTGTAAGAAATATCTCCTCATTTACCTCGAACATATTGCTAATCTTGTTAATCCTTGTAACGGCGTATCCAACCTTGCGGCCTCTTAAAAAGATCCCTTTCCATTCTTCTGAACGGTTTTCTACAGAACCTTTCTTGTCGATATGTGTAACATCTATGCTTTTTTGGCTAAAATTTGTCCGCTTTACCAGTTCTGCCACAACAAAGAGCCAGAAAAAAACGATCAGAATTCCCGATGTCTTGTAGATAACAGACTTTTTCATTACTGTTTGTATTGAATGTGTTGAGTGTGAAAAGCCGTGAATAGTGGGGGTAGCGAGCGGTGAGACTAATTCAGAGGATCTTATTTATAAGGTCTCGAGAATTGCCGAGCATCTCCTCAAGGGCATTTTTCCCCAGACCACTCCCCTGGGCTACCATCTGAGCGAATTGGCGGGTCATGAGGTCATGAGGGGAATGGGCATCTGAATTTAAAACAAGTTTTGCCCCAAATTCTTTTGCCAATCTGGCTACATATCCATTTGTAAGGCAATGGCCATGGCGAGCCGATATCTCGAGATACACACCTCTTTCAGCAGCCATCTTAATGTCTTCAACAGCTATAAGGCCAGGATGGGCTAAAATATCAACACGCGAAAGAATGGCTGCCCTGTTGGTCCCCTTAGCTACAGGCTCTACAATAGTTTCTCCATGAACTATAACTATCTTTGCCCCCAACTCCCTGGACTGAACAACAAGTGATTCCATAAACTCCGGATGGACATGAGTAATCTCAACGCCAGGAATGACCCTGACAGATTGCCTTTGATTCAAATCTTTTGCTACCTTAACCAACCTGGGGATAACAAAATCCAGGCTTGATGAATCAACATGATCGGTTATTGCAACACAGGAATACTCCATATCCTCTAAACGTCTTACGAGTTCCGAAGGAAGCAATTCACCATCACTGAATAGGGAGTGGGTATGAAGATCTATCATTAATTAATTTATATAACCAATAAGTTTAACCAGGGTTTCGAGCATCATTTAAACGTTCTAACAGGGCTTACATCTTGTATTTGCCAAAATCCTCTGGCTTGAGCTTTTCAAGTATGTCCTGCCACTTTTTCCCTTTCTCGCTTTTATCCACTGCCTCACTTTCTCTGGTCTCCTCAATCTGCTTAGATTTCTTTAAAACCTCATCAGAAACAAATATAGGGGCCTCAGCCCTAAGGGCCAGGGCAATGGCATCACTTGGACGAGAATCTATTGCCAAGGTTTTACCATTTCTCGTTATATGGATAGTGGCATAATAGGTATTATCTTTTAGGTCACAGATTTCTATTTTATTGACCGTAATGTCCATCTTATCCATAACGTCCTTCAGAAGGTCATGTGTCATGGGTCTTGAAAACTTTACACCTTCTATTTCACTGGCAATTGCCGTTGCCTCAAGCAGGCCTATCCAAATAGGTAATGTCTGCTCCCCATCAATCTCCTTTAAGATAATTATCGGACTATTCGTTACTGGGTCCATATTTAATGAAGATATGGTCATCGCTTTGAGCATAGTAATTACTCTCCTATAATATTCTGACTTAGATTCCCTATGAGTTTCATTTAACTTAAACAAATAATAATTGTCAATATATCTTTATGGTCTCATTATATAAGACATTCTCCTCAAAGACATCCCGTTTATATTATATAAAAGTGCATGACGTGAGCCTGACTTCGTGGTCATTTGAATATACACTTGCTTGTCATATATCAACAATTCTGATTTATCGTTGCTGCGAGTACTATTATCAGGTCTGGGCGTAACTTCTCAATAAGTTGGGGTATCTGGCAATAAGGCACAACAAGGCCTGCATAAAGTCAGGGAGTATGGGTATGTCTTTTTTTGTCTCATGCCCTATAACTAATGCACAGGCAGACCCCCATAAATCGGGACACCAACCGACAAGTTGCATAATAGTAAAATCCACGTTGCACGTGTGTCCCGATTTATGGGGGCACGCTGATGCCCCCTATTTATTAAGGGCATGGAGCAAAAAAAGACATACCCATGCTCC
>QMLT01000001.1 GCA_003646875.1 Deltaproteobacteria bacterium | reverse complement strand
TACCAAATGAATACTGGAAAGTAATGGGTTATTTCACGATTGATGTGGATAACGTTATTCCCCTTAGGAAAGCCTGGCAGGAATGGCTGGCTGAAACTACCGAAAAACAAGATGGCAGAAAATCAGATGGCCGGAAGGTGCGAGAAAAAAACGATTGGCTAATTAAGCATAACAGTCTTGCCGCAGAATTGATTGAAATTGATGGCAAAAAATTCGAGGCGAAACATGTTGAAGCTGTGCTCTCAGCAGTAAAACGCGCAGGGTTTCAACTCGATGAGCAAATCGAGACCAAAAACCCTAAAGCCAAAGGCCCGGCACAGCGAGTAATGATTTTACGTGGTCATATGTCTGGCGGGCCATCATGGCAGGTAAAGTCGATTAAAACAAAACGCGTAAAGAGCCGTCCCTATGCGCCATTCATCACGAGCACGCTTCAGCAAACAGCAGCAAACCAGCTTGGCTTTCCCGCCCAATTAACCATGAGCACCGCTCAGTCTCTGTACGAAGGCGTGTCAATCCATGGAATAGGTTCAATTGGCCTGATCACATACATGCGAACTGACTCAACGTATCTTTCGGGTGAAGCAATCAATATGGTAAGGCAGTACATACGTTCGGAATTTGGGGATCAGTACCTACCAGCAAAGGCAAACTCCTTTTCATCCTCTAATAAATCAGCCCAAGAAGCGCATGAAGCAATTCGCCCTACCGATGTAAGCTTAAATCCTGACCGGGTTCAATCATCGCTGAATGCCCAGCAATATAAACTATACAAACTCATCTGGGAGAGATTTTTAGCCTGCCAGATGACCGATGCCCAATGGGACTCTACCGTGATCTTGATCTCAGGCGCTGATCATGGCGGAGAACTTATTTTCCGTGCGAATGGCCGCGCATTAGTCTTCGACGGGTTTTATAAAGTTGTTGGCGTACCCGCCACATCTGACGAAGTGATGCTTCCTCTGGTGACAGAAAAACAGCCTCTGGCAGCGATCCAGATTGATCCAGCGCAAAATTTTACCTCCCCGCCCCCACGATATACTGAGGCATCGCTTGTGAAAAAGCTTGAAACCGAGGGTATCGGGCGACCAAGCACCTATGCCCAGATCATTCAGGTTATTCAAAACCGCAAATATGTAGAAAAAATTCATAACACATTTCACGCAACCGATCTTGGCAAAATAGTAAATGACAAGCTTATAGAAGCCTTTCCAGAAATTTTGCAGGTTGGCTATACTCGTTATATGGAGCAGCAACTCGACAATGTTGAAGAAAAACATGCCGACTGGGTGCAGATGCTCCATGACTTTTATGGTCCATTCAAATCGAGTCTAGACCTGGCCTACAAAAACATGAACCACGCCAAAGCAGAAATAGAACCTGCCCCATATACCTGCCCACAGTGTGGCAGCAATACTGTGTATCGTTTCGGCCGTAATGGCAAATTTCTTAGTTGCTCTAAGTACCCTGAATGTAAATTTGCAGCGCCAATTGACAGCAATGGCAAACCTATTTCACCAGAACAGACCGACGTGGCCTGTCCCAATTGTGGTTCGCCAATGCTGTTGCGCAAAGGTCGTTTCGGACCGTTCCTTAGCTGTACAAAATACCCTGACTGCAAAGGCATTCTAAATCTTGATAAAAAGGGATGTATTGTCACGCCAAAAATTCCACCATTGCTCACGGATCTGCCATGCCCAAAGTGCCAGGCCCCTTTAAGCCTGAGGCGTGGTGCGCGAGGATTATGGTTAAGCTGCTCGAAATTTCCCAAGTGTTCCGGAAGGTTGGGATGGGCATCGATCAAAGATGATGTGAAGCGCAAGTGGATGAAGGCGCTTGAGAATCACGAAAAAACCTACCCGCAGCCGATCATTCGCACGATTGACGGAAATCCCATTGGCGACGCCTATAAACCACAGCCCTTAAATGTAGAGAAAGACGAAACTGGAGAAAAGTGAAAATAGAACTGAACTGCCTTGAATGGGAAAACAATCTACTGATTTTAGGTCAGACTCCGCTATGACCAAAACCCCCATTCCCCCTATCCGTAGAATCAAGCTCATTCACTTCTTCTACTATTGCCCGAGAAACCGTGTGAATAACCATCTGGGCGATCCTGTCCCCCCTTTTGATTGTTAAGGATTTTTTCCCCCAGTTGATGGCTATGACACCTATTTCACCCCGATAGTCCGCATCTATAGTGCCAGGGGCATTGACAAATCCAAGGCCATACCTCAGGGCCAATCCGCTCCTGGGTCGTATCTGTGCCTCGTAGCCTTCAGGAAGGGAAACGGATAAACCGGTCGGTATAAGCTTTATATCACCAGGTTGTAGAGTAATCTCTTTATTAACGGCGGCACACAGATCAAGGCCGGAGGAACCACCCGATTGATAAGATGGCAATGGGAGATCTTTGTTATTATTCAACCTTTTAACTTTTAAAATGACTTTATCCATTCAAATTGATTAAAACTTCAGTGGATCCACAGCTATCGCATCTCTATCCAGAGGGCCTAAAGCTGTTATAGAAACGTTGCCTGGTGAAAATATCCTCTCGGATACATCTATCACCTCATTAAGGGTAACCTTTTCTAATTCTTTTATTGTTTCCTCATAATGTATATACCTTCCAAAGATAAATTCGTTTTTAGCCAGTCTCATCATCAAATTGCTCATATCTTCCGCGCCAAGCAAAATCCCTCCTATAAGATAATCCTTAGCCCTTGCTATATCATCCTCTGATAGAGCCCCATTCTTTATTTCCTTAATCAGGATCTCAATCAATTCCAACACCTTGTTAATTTCCTTTTTATCTGTGGCGAGATATATCCTTAGCAGTCCTGTATCTATGTACGCATTAATATAAGAATATACAGAATACGCCAGCCCCCTCTTCTCTCTGATCTCCTGAAAAAGCCTGCTACTCATATTTCCACCGAGTATAGTGTTAAAAATAGCCTCTGCAAACCTCTTCTCTCCAGATAGTGGCGATGCCTGAGCGCCCACGCAAAGATGCACCTGCTCTAATTCCTTGGGGTAGAAAGATACCGTTGGGGTAAATACAGGGACAGGCCTTTTAAAAGATTTATTGTGTCGTTCTGGAAGGGGTTCAAGAAAAGGTCTGAAATAGTCGACTACAAGAGTATGGTCGACATTTCCTGCAGCTGCAATAACTACTCTCATGGGGGAATAAAAACGGGACACATAGTCAAGAATCTCTTTCCGGGTAATCTTACTGACTGTTTCCTTTGTGCCCAGAATCGGTCTGCCCAGGGGATCCCCTTGCCAAAATGTTTGGTCAGATAATATATTAACATATTCATCAGGAGTATCCTCTGTCATGCTAATTTCCTGGAGAACAACAGCCTTCTCAAGCTCCAAATCCTTTTCAGCAAATAGAGAATTAATAAATATGTCGGAAAAGAGCTCTGTTAAAAACTGAAGGTGTTTATCCAGAACTCTTGTATAAAAACAGGTTTGTTCTTTACCAGTAAAGGCATTTGAAAATCCGCCGATTGTGTCGAGATCCTTTGCAATTTGACTAGCAGATCTGTTTGTAGTGCCTTTAAAGATCATATGTTCTATAAAATGAAATATCCCTCTTTCTGTATCAAATTCATCTCTCGACCCGGCATTCACCCAAATGCCTAAAGAGACAGATTTTGCATGGGATATACTTTCAGTAATTACCTTAGTTCCATTGTCAAAAACAGTCTTTTTATATATCATCTATACTATGCCCTAATGCTGCCTTTCTGGAAAGTCTGATCTTCCCATTGTCAATATCGATTACCTTTACTAAAACCTCATCACCTTCCTTCAATATATCAGTTACCTTATTTACCCTCTCATTTGCCAATTGAGATATATGTATCAAACCCTCTGTGCCAGGTAGAATCTCTACAAAGGCGCCAAAATCCATAATCTTGACTACCTTGCCTAAATAAAATTTACCGATTTCTGCCTCCCGAACTATATCCTTTATCATTTCCATGGCCTTATCTGTGCCCTCACCGTCAGTTGATGCAATCAAGACCTTGCCATCATCATCAATATTTATCTGTGTCCCTGTTGTTAAGGTAATATGTTTAATCATTTTCCCACCAGGTCCAATAACATCCCTTACCTTTTCTGGTTTGATGTTTATGGTGGTAATCCTTGGCGCATATTTGGATATTTCTGTCCTCGATTGCGAAATAGCCTTATTCATTTCATTCAAGATATGCATTCTCGCTTCTCGTGCCTGATATAGAGCCTTCCCCATTATCTCCTTTTTTAGCCCGGCAATCTTAATATCCATCTGTAGAGCAGTGATACCATTTTTTGTCCCTGTAACCTTAAAATCCATATCACCAAAATGATCCTCATCACCTATAATATCAGTCAATATGGTTACATCATCGCCATCTGAAATAAGACCCATTGCAACCCCAGCCACCGGGTCTTTAATGGGAACACCTGCATCCATCAACGAAAGGGAAGCCCCGCATACGGTTGCCATAGAAGATGAGCCATTTGATTCCAATATTTCAGACACAACCCTGACTGCATAAGGAAAATCTTCTTTGTCTAATAAAACAGGAAAAATTGCCCTTCTTGCCAGGGCGCCATGACCGATCTCTCTCCGGCCAGGGGCTCCTAATCTTTTGGCCTCACCAACGCTAAAAGGAGGGAAATTATAATGAAGCGTGAATTTTCTATAAGAGTCCCCATAGATTGATTCTATCTTTTGTTCATCCCTTTCTGTGCCCAGAGTAGTTAAAACCATGGCCTGGGTCTCGCCCCTGGTAAATAGAGCTGATCCATGAACCCTTGGCAGAATACCCACTAAACATTCAATCGGCCTTACCCCATTAAATGGCCTTCCATCGATTCTTCTTTCTTCATGTAATATCATATGCCGGACCAGGCTTTTCTCTAAATCATAGACGGCATTCTTTATCTCTCTTTTCCTATCTTCATATTCCTCTTTTAGTGATTCAATTATATAATCAATGGCTTCAGACCTCTTCTTTTGTCTCACCATCTTTTCACTATATGAGAACGCATCCCTTATAAGAGGCTCGCCAATCTCTTTTACCTTTGCCTTTAGTTGCTCATCTTTTTCAGGCGGAATAAAAGGTCTTTTATCCTTTCCGACAGACCCCTTCAACTCTATTTGCATATCAATAAGGGGCTGCAAAGATGCGTGACCAAAGAATATTGCCTCAAGCATTTCATCTTCAGAGACAAATTTACCATCACCTTCAACCATGACTACAGCTTCTTTTGTTCCGGCAACGATCAGGTTTATATCGCTCTCTTCCTGCTCCTCTACTGTGGGAAATGCCATTAATTTACCATCAATCCTCCCTATCCGCACACTTCCAACGGGACCGCCAAAGGGAATATCTGATATAGTGATAGCAGCTGAGGCGCCCACAATACCTAAAGGATCAGGGTCATTTTCTTTATCAAAGGATAAAACACTTGCAATTACCTGGGTCTCAAAATTGTAGCCATCTGGAAAAAGGGGTCTAAGTGGTCTATCTATCAGCCGAGATGTCAGCATCTCTTTTTCGCTTGGCCGCCCCATATCTCGGCGGAAGAAATTACCCGGTATTTTCCCTGCCGCGTATGACATCTCTTGAAAATCAACTGTTAATGGAAAAAAATCAATACCTTCTCTTTTTTCATCGGTAGACACAACCGTCACCAGAACAACAGTTTCCCCCATTGTTACAACTACAGCCCCACTTGATTCCTTAGCCACCCTACCTGTCTCAATATTTAGTGTTTTTCCATTGATATTATTTGATACATTCATAATCACCTCTCCAAGATTTAATAAATTAACTATTATAGGGCATGTCCTATTTTCTCAGGCCTAACTCCTGAATGAGGGTCTTGTACTGAGAAGGATCCCTCCTTTTTATGTAGTTCAAAAAACGCCTTCTTTGGCCCACCATCTTCAAAAGACCTCTCCTTGAGTGGTGATCCTTAGGATGTATCTTAAAATGACCGGTAAGATCATTTATCCGTTTTGTTAAAAGAGCGATTTGAACCCTTGACGAGCCGGTATCCTTATCATGGATTTTAAATTTATCGATAATCTTCCTTTTATCTTTGTTTGTTAAGACCACTTCTATTCCTCCTTAAATACAGTTTATAACAGTAGTAAATCACATCGATTGTCAATAGCCTATTTGTGCAGCAATTGGCCAGGACACAATGACAAATGATGCTATAGTTATGTAAAAACTTTGATTATATTGTACCCCTTCTCATCTTTCCTTAAAATCGCAACCAATTCCTCTCCTGTGATTATCTTTAGATAGTCATGGGGATTGAAAGACGAGATATGTTCCTGAGACAGTTCCTCCCAATTGGGCTGATAGCCATTCCTGATCTTCTTTGCTAATTCATCGGAAATTTCTACCTCTATCATGCCTTTTAAGGCATTTCTTAATGATATTATCACCTCTTCAATGGTATTACTTGATAGATGATGGGCTATTTGTTCGAGAGTCAAGGCATCATCAACATGAAAGGGGCCGCTTTTTATTCTCCTTAAAGAAGTAAGATGTGCCCCTATACCCAAACTTTTGCCTAAATCCGCAGCAAGTGTCCTGATATATGTCCCAGAGCTACAGCCAACCTCAAACCAGACATAAGGAAGATCTACTGATAATATAGTGATATAATCAATCCTCACATCCTTTGGCTGAAGATCGATAGCAATACCATTTCGCGCCAATTCATATGCCCTCTTCCCATTATAATGAACAGCTGAGTAAGAAGGTGGAACCTGCTTTATAGTACCTATAAATTGGCTTGTACTCCGTTTGATCATCTCATATGTCAGGCTGCCAATATCTTTTTTATCAATAATCCTTCCTGTTAAATCCTGAGTATCTGTTTCTATTCCGAGCTTGAGTGACGCCCTGTACGCCTTATCGTGAGACATTAAAAATGGGGATAATTTCGTTCCCTGGTTTAAAAGAACTATCAATACCCCAGTTGCAAATGGATCAAGTGTGCCTGCATGACCAACTTTTTTTGCCTTCATCAAGTCTTTAATTTTTTCTACAATCCTTGATGAGCTTGGTCCGGACTCCTTATCTACTAATATAATTCCATTTTTTGTCATTGGTCATTGGTCAAAAAAATCCTTACCTTCCATGAAGACTACATCAAAGAAATTGAAAAAATAACTCATCATTCTTCACTCTTAATCGGCATCGCAATTTTTATTTCTAATTCCTTAGCAGCTTGTTGCAGGTTGCAAATGACAAATGACTAATGACCAATAACAAATTCATGTGCTTTATTAAGAAATTCCTGTTTTATCGAATCCAGGCTTCCATGTCTTGTAAAGGCCGCTGCCTTTGGATGACCACCTCCACCAAAATGATATGCTAAATCTGCCACATTTACCCAATCATTAGAGCGCAGGCTAAATTTGTAATAATCCTTTCCAAGTTCTTTTATAAGAACACCTATCTCTACCCCAGAAATAAATCTGGGATAATCAACAAATCTTTCACTGTCAAAATTATCAGCTTTTGCTTTTGAGAACATTTCTTGAGTAATAGTTATCAATCCAACTTTTCCTGCATGAAATATCTCTATTGTCTTTAAGGTCAACTCAAGAAGTCTTAGCTTTTTTAATGAATATTCATCCATAACCTTTCGTGATATCTTCCAGGGACTAACACCACACCCCACCATCTCACCTGCAATAGTAAATGCCTCTTTTGTGGTATTTCCATATCTAAATGAGCCTGTATCTGTCTGTATAGCCACAAATAAATTTTCCGCTATGTTTTTGTTCCTTGGTAAATCCGCTACTTGTATCAACCGATAAATAATCTCGCCAACAGAGGAACTATGAGTATCAACAAGGTTTAGATCACCAAACTGAGAATTATTTTCATGATGGTCAATGTTTATCAAAGGTGTTATATTACATATATTGGCAGAATTTCCTCCCACCCTTTCAAGTGTTCCACAGTCCAGAACAAAGAGGGCATCAAATTCTGGTTCCGATTTTGGATTGAAGCGATTTACTATATTCTCAATACCTACAAGAAAAGCCATAGAATCGGGTATAGGGCCCTCATTAAATAGCACAACCTCCTTGCCTGAAAGTATAAGCGCTTCACCCAAGGCTAATAACGAGCCAATAGCATCGCCATCAGGATCCTTATGGCTTGCCAAAAAAAATCTCTTACCTCTTTTCAGAATATTAGCTATATCATCTAAAATCATGTGCTTACTCTTGTTTTCTCTAAAAGATTTTCTATCTTTTCCCCGTATTCAAGAGATACATCATAAATAAAGCGAATAGCTGGGACGTATCGTAGGTGTAGCCTCTCGCCTATCTTTTTGCGTATAAATCCTTTTGCGCTTTCAAATCCTGCCTGAACCTGCATTTTCTGTTCAGCCTGGCTAAAAATACTGTAGTAAATATACGCATTTCTCAAATCTTTACTTACCTTAACTTCAGTTAAAGTGACTCCTTTTAACCTCGGATCCTTCACTTTCCTCAAAAGGAGATCAGACATTTCCCGTAAAATCTCCTCTCCGATCCTTTGATCTCTGTTACCTGCAAGCATGTCACCAATCCCACAATTCTTTTTTTTGTCTTCTCTTGATGGCTATTTATTAGCCGCTGAAGGCTTACAAATTTACACATTAAATATTTCTATTTTAGAATCGATAATCTCCCCGAGGTAAAGAGAATCAATATACACAAGAATAGTATCAAGGGCTGAATTCACAAATCGCCTATCATTGGCTAAAGTGCTGATTCCCAGCTCTATCAGCTGCCATTTATCATTGGAACCAACCTCGCCTATAGATGCATTAAATTTGTGGCGCACCTTGGTTACAATACTTTTTATAACTTTTCTCTTCTCTTTAAGGGATTGCTGATTGTGTATATAGAGGGAAATTTTGAGGGTTCCGACCACCACATCAAAGCTCCACCTTCATCTCTTCTAAGGTATAAAATTCAAAGACATCCCCAGGCTTTATGTCATTATAATTTTCTAATCCCACACCACATTCAAGGCCTGAGGAAACCTCCTTTACATCATCTTTAAATCTCTTTAATGAAGACAGATTCCCATCAAAAATAACTACATCATCTCGCAACAGGCGTACCTTGGCGCCCCTTTCAATCTTGCCATCAGTTACATAACAACCGGCTACAGTGCCTACCTTGGAGACGTGAAATATCTGTTTGATATCTGCTCTTCCAATAATATTCTCATTGTAAACTGGTTCAAGGAGTCCTGCCATGGCAGACCTTACATCTTCTATCACCTTATAGATGACATCATAAAATCTTAGATCTACATTTTCTTTTGCTGCAAGGGCTTTAACAACCGGATTTGCCATCACATTAAAGCAGATAACTATAGCTTTTGAGGCTGAGGCTAACATTACATCACTTTCTGTCACCGCCCCAGTCCCCCCATGTATAACTTTTAACTTCACGTCTTCTGTGCTTAGCTTCGTTAAAGAATCCATTAAAGCCTCTGCAGATCCTTGCACATCGGCCCTGATTATAATGTTTAATTCCTTGACTTCGCCCTCTTTAATCCTATCAAAAATATTATCCAGACTCACGGAATCTCTTGTAGTTATTGTATCTAACCGAGCCTTAGCTTTTCTATGCTCGCTAATTAATTTTGCCTTTTTTTCATCGGAAGTTACTATAAAGTCATCTCCGGCCATAGGCACATCAGAAATACCATATATTTCAACGGGCATAGAAGGCGTTGCCGATTTTATCTTCTGACCTCTATCATTAAGCATTGCCCTTACCCTTCCGTAATTCTGTCCACAAACAAAAAAGTCGCCTTGATTAAGCGTGCCATCACGGATAAGAACAGTGGCAAAGGGACCCCTGTTTTTATCCAATCTGGCTTCAATAATTACCCCTCTTGCATGCTTTTTATAATTCGCCTTTGCCTCTAATATCTCTGATTGAAGAAGTATGCTGTCAAGCAGCTCATCCACACCGCGTCCTGTCTTAGCAGATATCTCACTGAATAGGGTATCACCACCCCACTCCTCTGATACGAATCCATATTTTGATAATTCTCTCCTCACCCTTTCTGGATCGGCGTTTGCTTTGTCGATTTTATTAACAGCAACAACGATTGGGATATTAGCGGCTTTCGCATGATCAATAGCCTCTATTGTTTGCTCCATCACTCCGTCATCAGCAGCAACAACTAATACAATCAAATCTGTTGCCTTTGCGCCCCTTGCCCGCATTGCAGTGAAGGCTTCATGCCCAGGTGTATCAAGAAACACTAAATCACCACGGGATGTGTGGACGTAATAAGCCCCTATGCGCTGGGTTATTCCGCCAGCTTCTTTGTCCATAACCTTTGATTTTCTAATATAATCAAGAAGAGATGTTTTTCCATGATCGACATGCCCCATTATTGTAACCACTGGCGGTCGAGGGAGAAGGTCTTCAGGTTTTTCCTCTTCTTCTTTAATTATCTCCTCCTCCTCAAAAGACGAGGGCTCTAATGCATATTCAAACTCACTTGCCACAAGAGAGGCAGAGTCAAAGTCAATTGTCTGATTAATGGTAACCATTATGTCTATTTCCATTAATTTCTTAATGAGCTCTGTGGACTTAACACCCATCCGCCTTGCCAGCTCAGCTACGCTTATTACATCCGGGACCTTTATTCTCCTCTTTATAGCCTTGGGAATAGTTATCTCTGTCTGTTTTAGCTTCTTCTTGGCGAGTTTGCCTTTAGCTTTTAATCTACTTCTTGCCTCAAGGCCCTGTTCCTGGTCCCCATAAAGATCCTCCCGCTCAAAAATCTCTTTCCTTCGTCTGCGATAATCCTTCCGAGGAGTTATTTCTTCCTCTTTATATTTCTTTGCCTTTTTTTTCTTTATCGCTTCTTTTTCTTTTTTAATTTCCTTCCCTGGAGAAGTTGCAATTTCAGGTAACGGTATTGTGGTTACCGGCTCCTGAAGCTTCTTTACAGGTGGTTGAACATCTGCCTTTTTTATTATCCTTGCAGGAATAGTCTTGGGTCGCTCTTTTCTCTTCTTTTCAATCTTAGGTTTGACCTCTTTGATAGGTTTTTCAGGAATAGGTATTTCTTTTACTTCCAGCTCAGCCTTTTCTTCTAAAACCTCCTCTACTTTTTCCTCGGGCGCCGAAATTTCTTCTTCAGAAGGTGCTGTAACTTCCTCTTCAACTATTTGTTCTTCTTGGACTCTTTCCTCTATTTTAGGAATGATTTTCTTTCGCCTGCGGATAATGGTCGGCTTTATCCTTTTTTCCTCAAGAATTTCATCGGTTGCCCCTGAAAGATAATCTTTAGCCCTGCTTACATCGTCCATATCAAGAGAACTCATATAGTTATTAATAGAGAAACCAGCGCTCTTTAATCGCTCAACAAGTTCATTAGAACTCATTTTTACTTCTTTGGCTAACTCGTAAACCCTTAACTTACCCATTGACTCCTCCGGGCAATCCCTCCGTTTTTTCATCCAAGACTTTTTCATTATCAGAAATTACTGCCTGCGTATAATTCAGGGCATCCTGGATCAATTCTTTTGCCTTTTTTTCACTTATTCCCTTTATGCTTGCCAGATAAACCTCCTCTGCTTTTGCAATATGCTCTTTTGAGATAAAACCTATCTCAGTAAGAGAGGTTGCCAATTTTTTACCGACACCAGGTAGCTTAAGCAAGGATTTATAATCTTCCTTTAATTTTTCATTATACTCTGAATCGCTAATTGCATCTAATTTCCAGTTTGTAACACGAGAGGCTAACCTGACATTTTGACCCCTTTTCCCAATCGCAAGAGAAAGTTGATCATCCGGCACAACGACTTCCATGCTTCTGTTCTCTTCATCAACTATAACCCTTAAAATTTCGGCGGGGGCCAAGGCATTACATACAAATTTCGCTGGATCAGGGTCCCACGTTATAATATCAATCCGCTCACCTCTTAGTTCCTGAACTACCGCCTGAACCCTTGATCCCTTCATGCCAACACAGGCCCCCACTGGATCAACATCCCTATCCTTCGAAGCTACTGCTATTTTTGCCCTGCTTCCAGGTTCTCGGGCTACCTGCATAATGTTTACAATGCCATCGGAAATTTCTGGTACTTCATTCTCGAATAGGGCGGATAGAAAGTTAGGATGCGTCCGAGATAGCCTTATTTGAGGACCTCTGCTGAATTGTTTGACATCATAAATATAGGCTCTGATCCTATCACCCCGTATGTATGTCTCCTTTGGGATTTGTTCTTTAGCAGGAAGTTCAGCTTCTGATTTACCCAGGTTAACAATAATGGAGCCTTTATCAAAACGTTGCACAATGCCGTTAATTATTTCTCCTTTCCTATTCTTAAAGTCATCATACACAGCATCCCTCTCTGCTTCTCTGAGCCTCTGAGTTATTACCTGTTTAGCTGACTGAGCCGCTATTCTTCCCAGTGCATCTATATCCGTTTTCATACCCAAGCTGTCCCCTATCTCTGATTCTGGATCAAGCTTTCTTGCTTCTTTTAAGGATACCTGAAGTCTTTCATCTGTTACATTTTCAACCACCTCTTTGAACTCAAAGACCTCGATCTCTCCAATTTCCGTATTAAAGCTCACCTCTAACTCATATTCTGACCCAAATTTCTTTTTAACAGCTGAGCTAACTGCATCTTCCAGAGCCTCTATGAGGGTTTTAGAATCAATCCCTTTATCTCGACTTACCTGCTCAATAGTTCTCAATAAATCTGTAATCATTTTCTAATCCCTGCCCATAAAATAATTATCAAATTCATACTTTAATCTCGCCTTATCTATCTCGGTCAATGGTAATTCGACTAAATTATTATCCTCCAATACGAGACTTATCATCCCTTTCCTGACATTAGTGAGGCGCCCGGCAAAATTCCTCCTTTTGTTGATTGGCCTGGACATCTTTAATTGCACCATCTTACCGATTGAACGTATGAAATCATCCTCTTTTCTTAATGGCCTGTTAAGCCCCGGAGAAGAAACCTCAAGCACATAGGACAAATTAATGATATTCTCTGCCTCAATTAAATCACCAAGCTCCCTGCTAATGCTGGCACAGTCGTCTATTGTAACGCCTCCTTGTTTATCTATAAAAACCCTGAGTATCCATCTCCCTCTTTCAAATTGAAACTCAACATCCACCATCTCCATACCAAATCCAGATAAAAGAGGTTCAACTAAAAGGGATACTTCATTTACAATTCTCTTAGGTTCTGACATAAAAAAATATCCCTCGCACATAAAAAGCGGGCATAAAGGCCCGCTCCCTCAAACCTCACTCAATTGTTGCCAGAGTTAAGAAAATACACAATTTTCTGGCTCATCCTCTTTTCAAAGTAACAGCCTTCGCCAAACAACAATTGCGTACCTCGAAAAGGGAACAGAACGCACTTTACAATAACATGGAGCGGGCAGCGGGGTTCGAACCCGCGACCCCAAGCTTGGGAAGCTTGTACTCTACCAACTGAGCTATGCCCGCTCAATTACCTATCTAAACTTGTAATAAAAAATCTATAGATAGTCAAGGAAATTAATAAGACAAGTAATCAGATGTATTTATTACCAAAAGTTACCTGAGTGGTTCATCTAAATAAAATAAAAAATAATTCTGCAATAGGCTTCCAGGATAGTACTTTTAATTGGATACTGTATACTCGATATTGGTTGCTGATTGATCCATCCTTGTTGCTGTATATATCCAGTATCAAGTATCAAGAAACGAGCTACATTTAAATGACTAAGATTAGTATAAGAAATGTCCTGCTCGCGGCGCTTTCAGGTCTCATGTTAACTGCCAGCTTTGCCCCTGTCAATCTGGACTGGATAGCATGGATATCCCTCATCCCTCTTCTCATTAGCCTTGAGGATAAATCCTTATCAGATGCATTTAAGATAGGGCTTTTTGTTGGTCTTTTCCACTACCTAACCCTTATTTATTGGATAGTTAATGTACTTTCCCGCTACGGCAATATTAACCTTATCTTAAGCCTTTCAGCATTATTGCTTCTTTCATTCTATCTTGCTTTCTATATCGCCCTTTTTGCACTTATCGTGGCTAATTTTAAAAACAATAGGCTATCACCATTTTGGGGAGCGTGCATCTGGGTCGCACTTGAATATGCGAGATCTTATATTATGACCGGTTTCCCCTGGTGCCTTTTAGGATACAGCCAATATTCCAGGTTGCCACTAATACAGATATCAGACATTGCCGGTGTCTATGGCATATCATTTATTATCGTTCTGGTAAATTTTGCCCTATATAATGTAGCTTCTCTCATGATTAAGAAAAAAGCATCGACTTACGCTATAGGAGACAAGTCAGAAGTCAAGGGTTATGATCATAACAAACACAACGGACACCCCTTGCGGATAATAGGAATTGATGCAATTTTCACCTTTTTCCTTGTAGGATGTGTACTTGTATATGGCTACAGTCGTTTGAAAGAAAAAGCAGACAATAACGTCAAAGGAAAAGAACTAAGGGTAATGATTGTCCAGGGAAATATCGATCAGTCTTTAAAATGGGACTCTGATTTTCAAGAAGAGACATTGTCTATTTATAAGAAGCTATCCTTAGAATCAGCAGACTTTAAACCTCAGCTCATCATCTGGCCTGAAACTGCGCTTCCATTTTTTTTTCAAGACGCATCTCATTTTTCTAAGGAAGTATTCGAAGTTGCCAGGATAACCAATGCAAATATTCTGTTTGGTTCCCCTGCATATGTAAAAGATAAAGACAGCATTCTCTATTACAACAGGGCATATATGATATCTAAAAGTAGGGTATTTGATTATTATGACAAGGTTCATCTTGTCCCCTTTGGTGAATATGTACCGCTTAAAAAATGCATCCCATTTGTGCATCGCTTAGTTACAGCAGCGGGAGACTTCTCCACTGGTAAGAAAGCAGAACCTATATATTCTCCAGGTCTTAAAATAGGGGCATTAATCTGTTTTGAGACTATCTTTCCCGATATCCCTCGAAGATTCGCTGCCCAGGGAGCTGAGCTTTTAGTAAACCTTACTAATGACGCATGGTTTGGCCGCACAAGCGCCCCTTATCAACACCTGAGCATGGCTGTTTTTAGGTGCGTAGAAAACCGTTTACCTATGGCACGGGCTGCGAATACCGGGATAAGCGCCTTTATTCTTGCAAATGGGAAGATAGTAGATAAAAGTAAGCTCTTTGCGAGGGAAATCTTGCAAAAGAAGATAAAATTAGCACACAAAAAAACATTCTATTCACAATTAGGCAATATTTTTGCTATACTATTAACAATTGCGACAATTATTAAATTTCTTTGGATAGTAATAATAAGGAGATAAAATTATGAATTATACAGAGATAACAGAAAAAATAGATACCCTGAATAGGAAATTAGATGATATTTGGGAGCATCTTTGACTTAACTGATCGTGAAAAAAGGCTAAAAAAAATAGAAAAAATATTATCTAAAACTGATACCTGGCAAAACAACCAGCATGAAGCAAACGAACTGAGCCAGGAAAGAGGGTTGCTAAGTAACCAATTAGAGGAATGGCACAGATACAAAAATGAGTTAGAAGAGCTTGACATCCTGACCAAGTTAGCCCAGGAAGAAAATGATGAGAAAATAATTTCAGAGGCAAGCGCCGACCTTTCTGAGCTGGAAAAAGAGATAAAAAGACACGAACTTCAGATCCTTTTCACTGATAAAGATGATAAAAGAAATGCAATTGTAGCCATAAATGCAGGCGCAGGAGGAACAGAGGCTCAAGATTGGGTTGAAATGTTATTCAGGATGTATCTCAAATGGGCAGAGGCCAGAAAGATGCAGACTAAGATTGTTGATCACCTGGCAGGAGATGAGGCAGGTATAAAAAATGTTACCTTCACTGTAAATGGCCCTCATGCATATGGTTACCTTAAATCGGAACATGGCATTCACCGCATGGTCCGAATCTCTCCTTTTGATGCCAGTAGTCGAAGGCATACATCATTTGCATCGGTATCTATTTTGCCAGAGATTGAAGATGACATAAAAATAGATATTAACGAGAAGGATCTAAGGATAGAAACCTTCAGGGCTAGTGGCCCAGGCGGACAGCATGTTAATAAGACCAGCTCTGCCGTAAGGATTACCCACTTACCAACCAATATAGTTGTCCAGTGCCAAAACGAAAAATCTCAGCACCGAAACAGAGACCTGGCGCTAAAAATTCTTAAAGCACGCCTCTATGCATTGGAAAAAGAGAAAAAAAGCAAAGAAAAAGATCTCAGACACCAATCCCAGAAAGAGATAGCATGGGGTAATCAAATAAGGTCATATACATTCAATCCTTACCGATTAGTAAAAGATCACAGGACAAACCTTGAAGTTGGAGATGTTGATAGGGTGATGAATGGTGACATTAATATGTTTATAGATGCCTATCTAAAATGGCTACAGAATTAAAACCTTATCCACCTTTATAGGCCAACTCCATATCCTTGATGTATAAATCAATGCCCTTCACTATACCTGAAGCTGCCCTCTTGAGGTATGTCTCACTTTTAAGGCGTCTATTTTCTATCGAATTTGTAATGTAACCTAGCTCTACCAGAATTGCGGGCATCTCAGCGCCAATCAAGACATAAAATGGCGCCTGCCGTACACCCCTGTTTTTAACTATCTTGTATCTTTTCCGCAGCTCCTTTACCAAACCATTGTGCACAAATTTTGCCAGTCTACTCGACTCATTTATCTTTGTGTTGAGCATAAGGTCATTCAGAATCATCTGGAGATCGCTTATATTTTTTGTAGAGGTAGCATTTTCTCTTGCAGCCACATTCATGCTCTCTTCATCTAAGGCTATATTCAAGATATAGGTCTCTAACCCCTGGCATCTGGTATTCTTATGGGCATTTGCGTGAAGGGAGATAAATAGATCTGCCTTTTTCATATTGGCAATTGCAGTTCTTTTTTCCAAAGGCAAGAATGCATCACTTTTTCGGGTTAAAATAGCCTGACAATGAAGATCTCTTCTCACCTTTTCTGCCACTAAATTTGCAAGTTTAAGCACAACATCTTTTTCTCTTAGGCCATTTCTTCCAATAGCGCCCGGATCTTTTCCGCCATGGCCTGCATCAATTACAATCTTCTTTACTCCTAATCCTAACTGTTTGGCTAAGGATATGCCTTCTTTTTTGCGTTTTTTTGTTGCTTTTTCTTTCTTACTCCTTTGAGCAACCACTGTTTTTACAGGCTTTACCTTCGGCTCCTTGCCTTGCACATCAACCACAATCCGAAAGGGATCATAAAGGTGAAAAACCCTATATGCTTTCATATTATCAATATCGAGGACAACCCTGACAGTTTTTTTGTCGTGTTGAGCAGCCCGTGCCCTTCTTAACAGTCCGTCTTTAATGAGTATAGAACTTTCTATCTCCTTGCTGATGCATGAATTTTGTAGATCTAAAAAAAGGCGTCTTGGCTTACTAAGGTCCGGGTCCTTCTTTAACAGATGTTTCTTGTATTTGACCGGGTTCTCCAAGTCGACAACCACCCTTGTGTAAGTTGGGGTAGACCAATGCCTGATATCCTTTATTGCGATTAATTTCTTTTTCTTGGACTTGATTCCACTGACACTTCCTTTTGCCAACCTTTTCTTGCCTAAGAGACGTTCCAGCTTATCCATCATCTTAGATGCTTTAACCCTTGCATCTCCCTTCGGAAATTTTATCTCTACCTTTAAAAATTCAACATAGGCCTGCCTTGAATCCTTTTTATACCTATAAAAGATCTCACCCAATCTATATTGGGCATCATCAGCTAATCTATGTGTTGGGTATTTCTCTACCAATTCTCGATAGAGTGATACGGCCGCGTCAATATCAGAATTCCTCCCTGAATAGCCATAGAGATTAGTCCATAATTTACAAGCAGCGAACATAGCCCGCGCTGCCTCATCTGTTCCTGGAAATGTCTTATAAGTCTTTTCATACCTCTTGATGCATCTTTCCCAATTATGTCTGTATTTCTTTTTAGCTTTAGATTGATAAAGTGTTTTTGCGCACGCCTTTGCCTTGTGTAAAAGAATTTTGGCAGAATTGGATTTTGCGATAGCAACTGGATGAAAGGCATTGAAAGAGAGGGCAAGGAATAGGGGTAAAAAGAGAAATATCAGCGCATATTTTCTACCTGGCAATCTGCGTATCATATAAGAACCTTTTTACCTGTAGAGTAGAAAGGTATTAAAATCAAAGAAGGGAAATATTTAAGAAGATACATTGCCATTAGGTAAGTCAGAAGGAGATGGTTTTATAATATCTATCGAATCCCATTTCAAGCACTGAGGGCACTTCCAAACAAGTTCATCCGGTCTGTATCCACAATTGCTACATTGGAACTTTAAATAAGGAAAATCTAATATGAATAGGAGATCTTTATAGGCTTCTAATGCCTCTTCATTTCTGCCTTCTTTTAAAAGTATCTCCCCTATAAATTTTCTGGCATTTAAAAAGGAAGGGGCTGATTTAATGCTCTGATTCAGTTTATTCAAAGCAGAATCTGTCTCCCCTTTATTATAGAGATACCTGGCTAAGGCTAAATTTGTAAAGCTATCAGAATTCTTTCTGGCGGTATCTCGTAAAAAATCCTCTACGCCCTTTAGATTCCTCATCGTTGAATAGGCCTTCTCTAACCTTTTGTAGGCAAGAAAAGTAAACTGAGGCGCCACGTCAACTACTTTCTTCCATGTAGATAAAGCTTTTTTATGGTCCTGCTGATTAAAATAGAGATCACCCAAATGAAGATAGGTGTCAACGCATTTATCAAAGATAGAGATAGCCTTTTTATAGGATTTCTCAGCCCTTGCTCTATCACCATTCTTTTCCTGTATCTTCCCAAGCTCTGTTTTTTGGTGGGCAAGTATATGCCGATGATCACCCTTTACGAGTTTTGAGATAGACACCCTCGTTTTAAAGGCCTTTTCCCAATCGTACATATCCTCATAAATTCGCTCGATCTGCTCAAGGGCTTCGACATTGTTTGGATCATCCTCAAGAACCTCATGAAACGCCGATATAGCCCGATTTAAAAATCCACCTTTCCTGTAATCTAATCCCAGATCAAATATTGCCCTCAATCTTATCTCTTTGTCCAGATTAGGTCTTAAGATTATTCCCTGGCGTATCCTGATAGCCCTCTCGATATCCCCTTTTGATCTATAGAGATGGCCCAAGGCGACATATGTCTCGATAGTATCTGAATTAATCTTAACCGACTTTGTGAACTGTTCGATAGCCTGATCTGGCTCATTGGAAAGTATATGCTGAATGCCCTGAAAGAAAGCCTTATCTCCCCTATCCAGTTTTTTTCTAAGCCTTTCAGCATGTCTTGATCTAATAAACCTATCTATAAGGAGACCACATACAAAGGCAATGATTAACCAGACGCCAAATCTAATATCAAAATTGCCAAAAAATACATTTCCGATTTCTTCCCCCATACTCAATACAACTCAATTTTAAACTAATGTTTAAATCCTAATCCTGATTTTTTTCTGACAATTCCATATCTGCTATCTTACTTTCAACAATAGGCAGGTTTCTCAATGAATTCAGTTCTTTGTCTTTTTCTCTCTTCTCTTTGGAAATAATCTTTATTTCCTTCTTCAATTTGAAACGTTCAAATATACCGTAAAAGCTAGCTATGAGGATGCCGAGTAGAAAGACAATTATAATAACAAAATAAAATGACATTGGTTCAGTTTTCCATTCCCAAAAATAAAGGTCAACCTGAAGAGTCAATTTCTGAGATAACTGCGCAAGATTTTCAACAATAAGTACCACGGCCAGTAACATCAATAATATAGCTATAATAGCCTTTATATGTTTCATGCAATCCTCCTTTAAAGATTTAATGAATGTTTTATCCTATCTAAAATTATTTGAAAAAAGGTAACAATTTTCGATATGTCTCCTGAATATGCTCTGGAATTACCCTCACTTCTCCAAATACAGTCATGTAATTAGTATCTCCTATCCATCGAGGAACAATATGAAAATGGATATGATCCTCAACACCGGCCCCTGCTATCTTTCCCAGATTTAAACCCACATTAAATCCTTCTGGCCTTAATGCCTCTTTTAAAACGCCAATAGACTTTTCAACTTGTGTGATGAGGTCAAGCTTTTCCTCCGATGATAGCGCATCTAAACTCGAGACGTGCCTCAAAGGGGCGATTAAAAGATGTCCATTTATATAAGGAAACCTGTTCATAAGGATAATGCTTAAGTTCCCAATACACAAAATTAACCTTTGTTCATCTCTACTTCTGTCTTCGCCTGGACAAAATATGCACTCCCCTTTATTATCGGAGCTTACATATTCCATTCTCCAGGGCGCCCAAAGAATTTTCATCTTATAACCTCAAACTGGAATTATAGCGCCATTTATTTTATCAGTTATATCCAAAATTCCGATCGAATGGCATCCACTCATGCTGAAACCGGTGGCGGTTCCTGGATTAAAAAAAATAACTCCTTTATCAATATGGTTAGCCGATTTGTGAGAATGGCCATAAATAATGGCATGGACATTAGTAAACTCTGGCCTTATCCTCTTTTCTATTCCAAAAGGGGAGCCCCATCCATGTATTAATCCCAAACGGAAACCGCTTACCTCTAATATCTTTTTTTTAGGAAATTTCTTTTTTATTTCAAAGTTGTCCATATTTCCATGAACTATATGAAGTGGCTTCTGGCTTAAAAAATCGACTATTCCTTCAGAAATAAGATCTCCGGTATGGATAATCATATCCACATCAGAGAAATAGTTTGTATATATATTAATAAGGCGAGAATTCGCCTCTTTTAGGTGGGTATCTGAAATAACTCCAATCTTCATTTTAATAGAATTGGTAAATAATATGTAACTAGTGTTTGCCTAAAAATTTGCAAAAGTATAACAAAATATAAGAAAAAGACAAGCCTAAACCGATCCTTTAATTACCCAATTGATGTTGACATACTTTAACAATCTCAATATACTCTGCCAATCAAACTTTTTCACCCACCCCATGCCCACATATATGTCAAGGTCTTTTTATCACCGTTTAAGGAGGAAAGCATGAAAGTTCTTGTATATGGCTCCGGAGGTAGAGACCACTCACTTGCTGATAAATATGGAGACAGTCAGTATGTTGAAAAGGTCTATTTTTTCCCCGGCAATGCTGGGGTGCCTTACACACTGAAGGGAAAGAGAAAATTGATAGAATGTATGGATATAAGAGACTTTAATGAGGTGACGAAATTTTGCCTGGAAAATAACGTTGATTTGGTCGATATAGGCTCAGAAAACCCTCTTGAGGAGGGTTTGGTGAATATCTTGAATGAAAACGGAATAAGAACAATTGGGCCAAAGAAGGAATATGTTAGATTAGAGAGTGACAGGGCATTTACTGACAATATTTTAAAGGAAATAGGTATAGGTAAGCCAGAATATAGGGTTTTTGATAACCCGGAAGAGGCAAAAAAATATGTCAGAAATATAGGTTATCAGGTCTTTGTAAAGGCAAATGGCCTTGCAGCGGGAAAGGGCGCCATAGGGTGTGACGATGTTATCCAGGCCGAGAATGCAATTGACAAAATAATGGTGGAAAAAATATTTGGAAAATCAGGTGATAAGGTTGTTATAGAAGAAAGAAAATATGGCACTGAAATCTCCTTTTATGTCTACCTGGATGGTGAACATGCGCTTCCTTTAAAAATGTTTGTTCAGGACTACAAACAGGCCTTTGACGAGAATGATGAGAAATCAATTGCTGAGTTTGGTGGAAATCTCAATACCGGTGGCACAGGATGTTATGCGCCCCATAAACTTGTGACCCCATGGCTTGTAAACAGAATTATAAAAGAGATTGTAAACCCTACAGTAAATGCAATTTACAACAGGGGCGATTTAGGTTTAGGATGGAATTATAAAGGTGTTTTATACTTCGGACTGAATCTTGATCCTTACAACCAGCTGGATGTATTTGAAATTAATGTAAGGCATGGCGATCCGGAGTGGGAAGTGCTTTCAAGAAAACTAAGCACGGATCTCTTCGAGATAGGTATGGCAGTGTGGGAAGGAAATTTGGATCAAATTCATCCTGTCTGGAATAACCAGTATTATGTGGATATAGTTGCTATGGAAGGCCGTTCAAAGGCGAATAAGGGATGGAACAAAGGATATCCGGGCCGCTATGGGAAGGGACATGTGGTAGAAGGATTGGATAATATTGAAAAGGGAATTGCCATTTATTTTTCAGGCGTAAGGGAGGATTCAGAAAGAGGCCTTGTCACAGACGGTGGAAGAGTGCTGCATATAATTGCTGGCGATGCAACACTGGAGGGTGCTAGAGAAAAGGCTTACAGGAACATAGAGTATCTATCTTTGTTAGATCATAATAACAATAATAAAAATTGTTTACGATACAGAAAAACAATAGGAGCTTAGTCTTTTTTTGGCGTAGTATTCTCAAACAATGTCTCATCAAGGTCCAACACCTTTAAAGGATTTTTCCCGGTAAATAGCTTTATTATTTTTCCAACAGTATAGGCATTGCCTTTAAGGAGTAATTTACAGTTTTCAAAACTACAACCGGTAATATTAGTTTTCCCTTTCTCCAGAACAATAATGCAATCCTTAAACCTGCAATGATTAAAATATTATCTTCATTTGACAGAGCAATTAAGAGACAGGTTAGGTACAAAAGGTAAATAATTTCTTTAAAATTACAGAGAATGTCACATATCGGCGACATTACACAGGAGCTATCTATGAAAAGTTATAGAAAAGAACTCTGGTTTGAGGTGCCCACGAGGAGGGGATTTGTTAATATTACCCCCCACATAAACGAGTGCCTGAAAGAAAGCAAAATTAAGGAGGGCCTTATTCTCTGCAATGCCATGCATATAACAGCCAGTGTATTCATAAATGACGATGAATCCGGGCTACATCACGACTATGATAAATGGCTGGAAAAACTTGCTCCCCGTGAGCCTGTCACCCAGTATAGACACATTGAGGAAAAATATAATGGGAAAAAATGAAATGGGACTCAGAATAAACTTTGATCAACTATTTAATCAAATGCTTCAAAACAAACAAGCTGCGGAAAAGGCCGTTAGCTATTTACATGATAAGAAAAAAATAAATAAAGGGATTATTTATAATGAACTTCTCCCTAAAAAACTGGTCGGTTACTCCCCTGAGAGAAAGGCGCTTGCCTTTCCTTTAGTGCGCGGTTTTCTGATTGTGGGCATTCAATATCTGGCAACAGAGTCCCTCGAAATAAATGGTCAGATAGTAAAAGAAGGCCAAGAATACTTTCATGAAGGTAGTGACCTTGAAACAGGGCTTTTTAACCTTGAAAAAAATTTTAGAGATGTAATTATTACATCTGGCATACTTGACCTATTAAGCACAGATCTAGGAGGTGTTTCCCTGCCCAGCATGACAGGATTTAAACAACTACAGTTATTTTCCGATATAAACACAACAATCTGCTTTAAAAATAGCAAAGATAGCGAGTTGGCTGCAAAAAATATCCTTGAAATACTCCCAAAGGCCAACATTGTGACACTACCAATGGAGTTCAGGGACATAAATCATCTTTTGGTGGAAAAAGGTCAGGAGGCTGTTAAATCTTTTCTAACTAAGGAGGATAAAGTGGATAAGGAAAGAGAATTAAAAGGATTAAAAAAGGATAATACCTTTGAGGTTGTAAACTGCCGTTATTTTCCAAATCCTGGCCCAGATAATACAGAGGCAACCCTTGAAGCTGCTCTTGAAAGGGCCAACATATTAAAAATCAAGAAGATTTTGGTCTCAAGTTGTACAGGCAAAACCGCCTTCAAGGCCGTTGATCTATTCGGTCATACTTTTTCTCTCATAATTGTAACGCATGTAACAGGTTTTAAAAAACCAGACCATCAAGAACTCGCAGAAAAAGATAGAAAACTCCTTCTGGAAATGGGGGCTGTTGTTTTAACAGCCCAACATGCATTTGGCGGCGTAGGAAGGGCATTCAGGAACAAAACTGGCACCTATCAAATAGATGAGGCTATTGCCTATACTTTACGAACATTTGGGCAGGGAACAAAGGTTGCCATTGAGATGGCCTTAATGGCCACAGATGCAGGATTAATCAGAACAGATGAGGATGTTATCTCAATTGGTGGAACAGCAGCCGGAGTTGATACAGCGCTTCTACTGAAACCAGCGCATACCCAAAATTTCTTTGACATAAAAGTCAAAGAAATCATCTGTAAGCCATTAGACTTTTAAGCCTCAAAATTTCAAAAGGAGGGATTAAAAAAGGAGTATTATATAAATATCTAAATATTTGTCATGAAAGAAGATCTTGAAAAAAGAATTCAAATCCTTTCTGAATGGCTGTATGAATCCAGAAATCTCGTTGTCTTTACCTGGGCTGGAATCAGCACTGAATCAGGAC